>JVVZ01000418.1:0-2777 GCA_001062585.1 Neisseria meningitidis | reverse complement strand
CCTTCTTCTACGCCCGCCTGTGTGCGCAATTCCTCATAGGCGGCGCGTTTGTCCAAAATGCCTTTGAAGTAGTAATTTATGCCCAACTGTTTGACGCGGATGCCGACGGAGGGCGCGTCCCGACCCGTGATAACCGCAGTCTGCACGCCGCTTGCCTGAAGCATCTTCAAGCCGTGTCCGTCCAGGGTGTGGAACGATTTGATTTCTTCGCCGTCGTCGCGGATGAAGATGCGGCCGTCGGTCAAAACACCGTCCACATCCAATATCAGCAGCTTGATATGCGCCGCGCGCTGTTGCAGCTCGGGGTCTAAGGTTTGCATAGTGTTTCCTTGCGGATTGCTAGGTTTCAGACGACCTATTCTAACATAAAGGTCGTCTGAAAACGGTTAGCCCGCCTTTACACAATCCGCGCCATCAGTAAATCGTGCATATTCAGCGCGCCTGTCAGCACGCCGTCGGCGTCGGTTACCAAAAGCCCGTTCACATGATTTGCCTGCATGACTTTGAGGGCTTCGGTAGCGAGGCGTTCGGCGGGGATGGTTTTTGGTGAGGGGTGCATGATTTCATCGACGGTCAGCCCGTCAAAACGGTCGCGCTGTTGGAACAGGCGGCGCAAATCGCCGTCGGTGAACACGCCTTTCAGACGACCTTCGTTGTCCGTTACCGCCAGCATACCCAAGCCTTTTTCGCTCATGCTGACGATGGCTTCTTTTAAGGGCGTGCCGAGTCGGACGGCGGGCAGGGCGTCATCTTGGTGCATGATGTCCGCAACGCGTAAAAGCAGTCGTTTGCCAAGGCTGCCGGCGGGGTGGCTCAAGGCGAAATCGTCGGGCGTGAACGCGCGCGCGCGCAGCAGGACGACTGCCAATGCGTCGCCCAAAGCCATGACGGCGGTGGTGCTGGTAGTCGGGGCAAGTCCCAGCGGGCAGGCTTCTTTGGAAACCGACGCCGTGATGTGGATGTCGGCATGGCTCGCCATGGTCGAATCGGGGCGGGCGGTGATGCAGATGAGGGTGATGTTTTTGCGTTTGAGCGCGGGGATGATGGCGGCGATTTCGTCGCTTTCGCCGGAATTGGAAATCGCGACGACGACGTCGTTGTCCACAATCATACCCAAGTCGCCGTGTGCCGCTTCCGCAGGATGGACGAAAAACGCGGGTGTGCCGGTCGAAGCCATGGTCGCCGCTATTTTGCGCCCGATATGTCCCGACTTGCCCATGCCTGTGATGACGACCCTGCCCTTGCAGTGCAGCAGCGCGTCTGCCGCAAGGACGAAGTTTTCATCCAATTCTGCCGCAATTTCACGCAAGCCTTCCGCTTCGGTGTGCAACACTTCGCGCGCCCAATCGAGATATTGACCGTTTCCTGCCATAATTTCATGCCTTTTTGTGTTCGTGTTATATGATTTTGGACATCATTAAATGCCCTAATAATCTATCCAAATTTTCCGAATAGGGGTAGCATTACCGCCTGCTTCGCAAATAACCTATATTTAAAGGAATCAGAGATGACTATTTTATCGGACGTTAAAGCATTAGGACAACAAATCTGGCTGGACAACCTTTCCCGCTCGCTCGTACAAAGCGGCGAATTGGCGCAAATGCTGAAACAAGGCGTGTGCGGCGTAACTTCCAACCCCGCCATCTTCCAAAAAGCCTTTGCCGGCGACGCGCTTTACGCCGACGAAGTCGCCGCCCTCAAGCAACAAGACCTCAGCCCCAAACAACGCTACGAAACCATGGCGATTGCTGACGTACAGGCAGCCTGCGACGTTTGCCTTGCCGAACACGAATCCACCGATGGCAAAACCGGTTTCGTCAGCCTCGAAGTTTCCCCCGAGCTTGCCAAAGACGCACAAGGCACGGTAGAAGAAGCCCGCCGCCTCCATGCCGCCATCGCGCGTAAAAACACCATGATTAAAGTCCCCGCCACCGACGCAGGCATCGAAGCACTCGAAACCCTCATCGCCGACGGCATCAGCGTGAACCTGACCCTGCTGTTCTCACGCGCCCAAACCCTCAAAGCTTACGCAGCCTACGCGCGCGGTATCGCCAAACGCTTGGCAGCCGGACAAAGCGTTGCCCATATCCAAGCCGTCGCCAGCTTCTTCATCTCCCGTGTGGACGGCGCGCTTGACGCCACGCTGCCCGACCACCTCAAAGGCAAAATCGCCATCGCCCTTGCCAAAGCCGCCTACCAAGACTGGGCGCAATACTTCGGCAGCCCCGAATTTGCCGCGCTGGAAGCCAAAGGCGCAAACCGCGTGCAACTCTTATGGGCATCCACAGGCGTCAAAAACCCCGCCTATCCCGACACGCTCTACGTTGACAGCCTGATCGGCGCGCACACCGTCAACACCGTCCCCGACGCCACCCTCAAAGCCTTCATCGACCACGGTACAGCCAAATCCACGCTGACCGAAGGCGTAGAAGAAGCACAAGCGCAGCTTGCCGAAACCGCCGCGCTCGGCATAGACGTAGAAACCCTCGCCAACCGCTTGCAGGAAGACGGTTTGAAACAGTTTGAAGAAGCCTTCGACAAACTGCTCGCCCCGCTGGCTTGATGGTCAAAACCCAAGCTAGCCTTAGCAACCCGGTTTCTAAGCTTCACCGATAAAACAGACCCAAAAGGTCGTCTGAAAACCTCAATTCGAGATTTTCAGACGACCTTTTGCCGTTTCCATCATCTATATATAGATTCAAATCAAGACCAAGTATAGTGACTTAACTTTAAACCAGTACGGTGTTGCCTCGCCTTAGCTCAAAGAGAACGATTCT
>JVVZ01000417.1:0-2529 GCA_001062585.1 Neisseria meningitidis | reverse complement strand
CTGTCTGCGGCTTCGTCGCCTTGTCCTGATTTAAATTTAATCCACTATATATAGGCTAAAGTTTGCCAGTTTCAGTTCGATTCCTGATATTTCGTCATGTCGAGAACAGTGATGTCTTCATGATCGAACATATTATCCCAAATTTGCTTATACAGTTCTTTTGCGGTCATTTGTTGAGGGATTTCAAAGGCTGCATCGGTGCTGGGAAATTGATCATATAGCTTTTCTTCCGTCCAGAAATTTAAGCCAAACCTTAAACTCTCTTTAATTCTGAATCGGGTTGATATGGGTAAGTTTTGATATTCAGGATACAGATATTCTTCCACTAATTTTTTTACACTATCTCGATTTACCAAATTCATACCTGATAATCCTTCAAGTCTGTCATCGACACCTTCGTGTAATAATCCAAGAAAAATTCTTATATATTCAGGGCTGACTTTATATGTTTTGCTCATTTAAATTTACCAAAAATCGAAACTGATTTACCGGTTGGTGGGAAAGTAAGATAGGTTGAAACCCACCATTTAAAAAGGTCGTCTGAAAACCCTGTTTCAGGTTTTCAGACGACCTTTCATCTTTATTTTTCGTTTTGTTTGTACCAGTCGATGAATTCGTCCGGTTTGGCGAAGCCGAGCAAGGGGTCGCTGCGGCGGCCGTCGGCGTGGATGGCGAATATGCCCGGCGGGCCGTAGATTCCGTATTCTTTGTAGAGTGCCTGATGTTCGGGCGTGTTGGCGGTTACGTCGATTTGGAAGAAGCGTTCCATATCGACGGCTTCATGCACTTGCGGCTGGTTGAGCGTGTAGTTTGCCATTTCTTTGCAGGAAATACACCAGTCAGCGTAGAAATCCAAAACGACGGGTTTGTCGGGGTTGGCTTTCAATGCGGCGTCCATGGCGGCTTTGAGTTCGGCGACGTCGGTGAACATTTTGCCGTGGTCGGTGGTTTTGCCTGCTTCGGACGGGGGAGAGAGCGTCAGGAAGTGGTGCAGGGCGGTGGTTTGTTTGTTTGCGCTTTGCCAGCCGAACCATGCGCCGCCGATGATGAGCAGGAAGCCTAAAACGGAGGCGGCGGTTTTCAGACGACCTTTTTGTTTGCCGGATTTAACCAGCAACATGACGGCAGGGACGATCATGAGCAGGGTGTAAAGCGCGACAACGAGGTAGTAGGGCAGGTGCGGCGTGGCGAGATAGACGGCTACGGCAAGCAGGATGAAGCCGAAGGCGTATTTGATGCCGTTCATCCAGTCGCCTGCTTTGGGCAGGACGTGGCCGCCGAATGTGCCGATGAGGATCAGCGGAACGCCAGTGCCGAGTGCCAAGACATACAACGCCAGCCCGCCCAAAACGGCATCGCCGGTTTGTCCGATATAGCCCAAGGCGAATCCGAGCGGCGGGGCGACGCAGGGGCCGACGATCAGCGCGGAGAGTATGCCCATGACGAAGACGGAGAAGATTTTGCCGCCGGAGAGTTTGCTGCTTTGGTTTTGGAAATAGGATTGGACGGCGTTGGGCAGTTGGATGTTGAAGAGTCCGAACATGGAAAGCGCGAGGACGACCATCAGGCCTGCGGCGGCAAGGACGACCCATGCCTGTTGCAGCCATACGGTCAGAAGCGCGCCCGTCAAGCCTGCGATGACGCCGACCAGCGTGTAGGTCAGTGCCAAACCTTGCACATACGCTACGGACAGTGCGAAGGCGCGGCCTTTGCCGGCGGTTTTATCGCCGACAATAATGCTGGAAACAATCGGTAAAAGCGGATACATACAGGCGGTAAAGCTCAAGAATACCCCTGCGGTAAAAAACGCCAACAGGTTGGCGTTTAATGTGTCCCACGATAATTTGAAGCGGCTGCTGTCGTCGTTTTGCGAGGCTTTAGGCGTGGCGGCGGGGGATGGTTTGGCGGAATCGGGTTGCAGGAAGCGGTCTTTGGCGGATATGGGTTCGTCGCTTTGCGGCTGGTACAGGCCGTTGCCATTAATCTCGAAAGACGTGTCCACGGGCGGGTAACATACGCCGGCTTCGGCACAACCTTGATAAGTCAGCGTCAGCTTGTAGGTCGGCGCGGATTTTTTGTAAGGCCAGTTGACCTGAGCAGCGCGGTGGAACACGGTTTGTTTGCCAAAAAACTCATCTTCTTTGGCTTCGCCTTTGCTGAAAACCGGTTCGCCCAATACGCCTTCAGGCGCAGTGGCGGCGACGATTTTCGATTGGTACATATAGTAGCCGTCGGCGATTTTGAATTCGACGTTGATGCCTTTGTCGGTAACGTTCACTTGCGGCACAAACGCTTTTTCAGGCGGCAGCAAATCGTCGGCATTCACAGCAAACGCGCTGGAACACAGGGCAAAAAAGGCGGTAAAGAAGTAAAGGAGTTTTTTCATGGCGTCTTCTCGGTGGAAGGGTTGAACAGGCGCATTATAAACGCAGCAGCCGTTTATAGGCCTTAATTTATATTAAAAGCAGCGATTGTTTTTTATAGTGGATTAACTTTAAACCAGTACGGCGTTGCCTCGCCTTAGCTCAA
>JVVZ01000416.1:0-1934 GCA_001062585.1 Neisseria meningitidis | reverse complement strand
CGCAGTCAAACAAAATTGATGGAAACATTTCATCAAAAGGTCGTCTGAAACCGTAGTCTTGATGTTTTCAGACGACCTCATTCTTAAATTTTAAAAATATCCTGACTAAGGAACTAACAATGCACTTCCGCACTTCCGCCATCCTCGCTTTATCCGCCCTCTCTTTAGGCGCGTGTATCAGTCAGCCAAATTCAGCACCCATCACGTCGCCCGTTAAAGACCGCGTGTATTATTTCCAGCATCTCGACGAAGCCAAAACTAAAAAAGAACAATGTTTGAAAGGCGATGTGTTCAAGAAGGCGGGTGTTGATATGGAAAACGTCGATGGACGACAAATGATTGCAGCGTATCCCGACGATCTTTTGATGTTGAACCCTGACAACACCGAATTATTACCCTGTTTCGCCGCATGGACGGCTGTTGACTCCGCCGAACCGTTCCATGAATGGCAGAAAGAAAATGCGGAAAAAGAAGCGCTTAATCAAAAAATTGAAAAGCAAGCCATGCAATTCAAAACCGAATGGGAAAAGAAATATGCCGATGAAGATTGGAAAACATTCTATTCAACGGCTTTACATCAAGAATCCGTTCACTCCATAAATGCCGACAGTTCGTTGGAAGAACGGGCTAAAAGAGAAGCCATAGACCGCATCTTTGCTGATAAGGCGGCGCCGCTTTTGAATGAATTGAAAACAAAAAACATTGAAACACTGAACAAAGAAATCCCGCAAAGCTGTCAGAAGGAGGCTTGGGATCATATTCCTTTGTGTAAAGCTTATTATCATGTTTTAAAAGAGAAATTCTTAGAAAAAACGTTCTCTGAACTCGTGCAGATAGAATTAAAATATAGCGATGGAGAGCACATGCCTGCTCCTATTTTGACAGCCGCCTACCGTGCCGCCACAGAGGTAGATTGGAAAAACATTGAGAAGACATTAATGTCGGATCACAGCAAACTCGATGCTGAATACAGACAATGCTTTAAACAGCTCAAAGACAAAGTTGCGGTAACCCAAGTTGATGAATCCGAACACGAAGATTCTTCCTACTATTATGTGTTTTATCCAGAATGCGCCATTGCGAATCGGGTCATGGAGCAGTTGGAGCTGCCTATAAATTTAAGCAAGGCTGTTGACAGAGAAATTCTGATAAAACAGATCAAACAAAATTTGAAAAAGAAAGAGGGGGAACGGCCAGAATGGGAGCGGCTGGAAAAATCACCTGAAGTTGCAAAAATCAAAGAAATTTTGGCGCAGAAATATGCCCAAATACCTTGGCAAGACTTCGAAAGTATCATGAAAGAAGACCATTCGCGCATGGTAACTGATGCATTGGGTACGGAAGAGAGGGAGCCGGTATTAATTGACATCGCATTGGGACAGGTACTTGCTGACAAAACCAAGTCTCTAGAGGATGAGTTGCAGAAAAAAAGTATCGATGAATTGATTGCGGAAGAAGCAGAGCATTGTAGTAATGGTAAGGCATCAATAAACTGGGTAAAAGGCGTATCGTGCCAGATACATATCCGTGTGCTCTTTAAAAAATTTCAGGATCAGACTGTAGAAGAGCTCTCGATTTCAAAAGCCAAATATGAAGAAGAGTTTCCAAGAATTGGGATACTTTACAGGTTAGTATTGCAGGAGAAAGAGGAAAAACAGTACAGCGAGTGGATGAAAGACGATGCCAAACGAGAAGCGGTATATAGACAATGTCTCAAAAATATCAGTGGCATCATTCAAGAATCAGACGTTTCAGAAGAGGATAATGGATTTTCGTATGTTTCACGGGATCCGGTCTGTAAAAACATCCGAGGGGCTGTATTTTTTGATGGGAAACGAATTGATTTTTTCATTGGTACCCTGCTTAATAAAAAACGTTTTCAACAAGCATCCGCAGTCAAACAAAATTGATGGAAACATTTCATCAAAAGGTCG
>JVVZ01000415.1:0-274 GCA_001062585.1 Neisseria meningitidis | reverse complement strand
CGAGCTCGTCGTAGTAATAGGTCGTGCCGTTGTAGGTTTTCAGGCGGTTGTCGGTGATGGCGGAGCGGTTGTCCGAAAGCGGCGCGGTCGTTTTGCCCTCTCCCCGACCCTCTCCCACGGGAGAGGGGGCAGGGTATGGTTTGACCTTTTCCGTCGGGATGTCGAGGATATTGTGCGCGGGGTCGAAGGCGAACAGTTCGCTGCCGGCTTTGGTAATCCTGCCCAGTTTGTCGTACTCGAACTGTGTCGTTCCCGTCCGCTGGTCGGTGCTGTG
>JVVZ01000414.1:0-589 GCA_001062585.1 Neisseria meningitidis | reverse complement strand
AGTACGGCAAGGCGAGGCAACGCCGTACTGGTTTAAAGTTAATCCACTATATCTATGCCGGATTATGAGGGCTGTCCGATTTTCCTGACCTTTTTAGCATGCAAACACGCAATAATCACCAAACAGGAGACAACGAAATACACGCCCGAAACAAACATAAACAGCATAGACATCAGGCCTTGACCCATATCTCCGCAGCAAAGCGGCGTCGAATTGCTCCAATACAAAAACAGATAGGCGCCATTAAGAATCGATGTCGCCAACAGAGAGACAAGAATATATCGCTTGAAATAAAGATAAGGCAGGCATAGAAAAAATTGCACCAACAGACCAAACCCGGCCATCTCAAGCGCCTCCTTCGGTTCATTCGCCCCTAAATCAAAATATTGCGCCCAAGCATAAGACCATAAGGTCATAACGATGACAATCGCAACAGCCGCGCTCAACAAAGAAAAAAACCGCTGTTGCTTGTTTTGAAATTGAAAAAACACGATACGTCCAAACCTCCTCAAAGCGGCACTTTCAAGCCCATTGATATTATAGTGGATTAACTTTAAATCAGGACAAGGCGACGAAGCCGCAGACAGTA
>JVVZ01000413.1:0-8083 GCA_001062585.1 Neisseria meningitidis | reverse complement strand
GTTGACCAACAGCGCGGGGAAGCGGGTCGGCAACACCAGCGGCTCGTGTTCGCTGCCGTCGTAGTTCGGACCGAAATTGACGGTTTCTTCTTCGATGTCTGCCAACATTTCGTGGGCGATTTTCGCCATACGGATTTCGGTATAACGCATGGCCGCGGCGCCGTCGCCGTCAACCGAACCGAAGTTGCCCTGACCGTCGATTAAGACGTAGCGCATCGAAAAATCCTGCGCCATGCGCACGATGGTGTCGTAAACCGCAGAATCGCCGTGCGGATGGTATTTACCGATGACGTCGCCGACAATACGCGCCGATTTTTTGTAGGCGGCGTTCCAGTTGTTTTTCAGCTCGTGCATGGCGTAAAGCACGCGGCGGTGCACCGGCTTCAAACCGTCGCGCACATCGGGCAGCGCGCGGCCGACAATCACGCTCATGGCGTAATCGAGATAGCTTTTGCGCATTTCGTCTTCAAGGCTGACGGGCAGGGTTTCGAGTGCGAATTTATGGTCGTTGCGGATAGTTGCGTCGGTCATGGTTTTCTTTATTTCGTATGGCAAAAATAGATGGGAATTTTAGCATAAAACCGTGCTTTTCGGGCTTTTTGCATTCCTTTCGAATCATATGGCGAATAAACTGATTTTTCGCCACAGCTGCGATGCTACACGTAGTATCTGCGGCTTGCTGCCTTCATGGGTTGTCTGCCATATCCTACCTGCCCATATAAAAAGGTCGTCTGAAAACCTAAACTATGGTTTTCAGACGACCTTTACTATTTTAAATAATCAGACCAAACACGCTTTACGGGGCAGTCTGTTCCAACTCAAGCGCAGCAGCAAGTAGTGACAGGCGCGCCATTACGCCGTAAACGTAGAGGCGGTTGTGTTCATTATCAACGTCGCAATCTTTTTCGGAGCGCGGCATGCCGAGCGAGTCCCATTGTTCGAATACGCGTTTACAGGCTTCGGGGGCTTCTTGGGAGTTGTCGCCGCTGCCGGTGGGAATGCTGTTGGACAGCGGGACGAATACCATGCCGCCGGCGTTGAGGTTTTCGTCCGCGCCACGCCCTTCGTGGACGCGGAAGAAGCCGCCGATAACAAAACGGTCCATCATATAAACGACGGGTTCGCACACGGCGCCGTTCATGGTTTCATAAGTATAAATGCCTTCTTGGACAATCACTTCGCTGACTTCCAAACCTTCTTTGACCTTCGCCATTTTGTTACGGTTTTTGCGGTTCAACCCGCGCACTTCGTCAGCGGATTTGACGCTCATCACACCCATGCCGTAAGTACCCGCGTCGGCTTTGACAATCACGAAAGGCTGGTCGGTAATGCCCAATTCGTCGTATTTGGCTTGAATTTTCGCCAGCACGCGCTCTACCGCTTCCGCCAACGCGTCTTCGCCTTCGCGCTCTTGGAAGTCCAAACCGCCGATTTTTTCAAAATACGGGTTAATCTGCCATTCGTCGATGTCAATCAGCTTGGCAAATTCGGCGGCGACTTGGTTGTATGCGCTGAAATGTTCTGTTTTACGGCGCGTCGTCCAACCGCCGTGCAGCGGAGGCAATACGGTTTGGCTGATGCCTTTGAGAATGTCGGGAACACCCGCGGACAAGTCGTTGTTCAACAAGACGACGCAAGGCGAGAAGCCGTCGGCAAGATGGACGCGCTCGCGGGTACGCAATAAAGGTTCCAGCAGGATTTTGTCACCCAACGCAGTTTCAAATTCGGTCGGCTCGGTAACTTCCGGATTCAGGCTGCCCAAACGGACTTCATACCCTGCCGAGCGCAAAATCTCGCTGAGTGCGTAAACGTTTTGCAGGTAGAACGTGTTGCGGGTATGGTTTTCGGGAATAATCAATACGGATTTTGCCGTTTCGCAAGCGCGCTGTACCGCGTCTTGCGCCGCCACTGCCGCCAGCGGGATGAAATTCGGATTCAGGTTGTTGAAACCGCCAGGAAACAGGTTCATATCAATAGATGAAATTTTGTAACCGGCATTGCGGATGTCGACCGAACCGTAAAACGGCGGACGGTGCGCGTTCCATTGCGAACGGAACCATGCTTCGATTTTGGCGTGGTTGCACAGGATTTTCGCTTCAAACGCCTGAAGTTGCGACAGATGTTCGGCAGCCATAACCGGTAATTTCATTCTCTATACCTCTGTTGTCGGATGTGGGATACGGATGGAAATGATAGTGCTTTTTTAGGCGGTACGACAAGCATTGTTTCAAATAAAATACCTCTTTTTGTCAACAATTCTACAATTTGTCTAATTTTTAAAAGTTATTTTTAGGTTTTTATGTGAAAAAGTAGAAATTAGACAAATTTCTATTGCGCTACCCCTGCAAAAAGCCTAAAATCCGCCCATCAAAACAAACCATCTACTCCTATTATTAATAAGCAAAGATAACCCCATCATGAGCGCACAAACCCTCTACGACAAACTCTGGAACAGCCACGTCGTCCGCGAAGAAGAAGACGGCACTGTCCTGCTTTACATCGACCGCCATTTAGTGCACGAAGTCACCAGCCCGCAGGCATTTGAAGGTCTGAAAATGGCGGGACGCAAGCTGTGGCGTATCGACAGCGTCGTCTCCACCGCCGACCACAACACACCGACCGGCGATTGGGACAAAGGCATCCAAGACCCGATTTCCAAGCTGCAAGTCGATACTTTGGACAAAAATATCAAAGAGTTCGGCGCACTCGCCTACTTCCCGTTCATGGATAAAGGTCAAGGCATCGTTCATGTCATGGGTCCGGAGCAAGGCGCAACCCTGCCCGGCATGACCGTCGTCTGCGGCGACTCGCACACCTCTACCCACGGCGCGTTCGGCGCGCTGGCACATGGTATCGGCACTTCCGAAGTCGAACATACTATGGCAACCCAGTGTATTACCGCGAAAAAATCCAAATCCATGCTGATTGCCGTTGAAGGTCGTCTGAAACCGGGCGTTACCGCCAAAGACGTCGCCCTCTATATCATCGGACAAATCGGTACGGCAGGCGGTACGGGCTACGCCATCGAGTTCGGCGGCGAAGCTATCCGCAGCCTTTCGATGGAAGGCCGCATGACCCTGTGCAACATGGCGATCGAAGCAGGGGCGCGCTCCGGCATGGTTGCCGTCGATCAAACCACCATTGACTATGTCAAAGACAAACCCTTCGCACCCAAAGGCGAAGCATGGGACAAAGCCGTCGAATACTGGCGCACGCTGGTTTCCGACGAAGGCGCGGTATTCGACAAAGAATACCGTTTCAAAGCCGAAGACATCGAACCGCAAGTAACGTGGGGCACATCGCCCGAAATGGTTTTGGACATCAGCGGCAAAGTACCGAATCCTGCCGAAGAAACCGATCCCGTCAAACGCAGCGGCATGGAACGCGCCCTCGAATACATGGGTTTGGAAGCCGGCACGCCGCTGAACGAAATCCCCGTCGACATCGTATTCATCGGCTCCTGCACCAACAGCCGCATCGAAGATTTGCGCGAAGCCGCCGCCGTCGCCAAAGGCCGTAAAAAAGCCGACAACGTACAGCGCGTGTTAATCGTTCCCGGCTCCGGCTTGGTTAAACGGCAGGCGGAACAGGAAGGCTTGGACAAAATCTTCATTGATGCCGGTTTCGAATGGCGCGAACCGGGCTGCTCGATGTGTCTCGCCATGAACGCCGACCGCCTCACTCCGGGCCAACGCTGCGCCTCCACTTCCAACCGCAACTTCGAAGGCCGGCAAGGCAACGGCGGGCGCACGCACTTGGTCAGCCCCGCTATGGCTGCAGCCGCCGCGGTAAACGGATGCTTTACCGACATCCGTACCATGGCATAATCTTTCAGACGACCTCATCAATAGAGATCGTCTGAAAACACCTTGCTCAAACAAATCTCCCCATCGTTGCGCAAAACGTCTGAAACCTTTTCAATCATTTATCACTTGAAAGGAATCCATTATGAAAAAACTTTTTGCATTGGCTGCCGCAGCCTTCATCTTGTCTGCCTGTTCCAGCACTTGGTCCGGAGCAAAAGATGACACCAGCCGCAACTGGGATAAAACCAAAGAAACCGCCGGTCATGTAGCCGACAAGACTGAGGAAGCCGTTAAAAAAGGCGGCAATGCCGTAGGTCGGGGCATGACTCATGTCGGCGAAAAACTTGAAGCCGCTACCGAATAAACCGGCAACCTAGGTCGTCTGAAAATCCAAACCTTTTTTCAGACGACCTCTTACCCTACATCAATAAGGCATCCGGAAATTTTCGGCATTCCATATAAAGGAAGAAACCATGAACAATCCGTCAAGCTGGTTTGGCATTCATGCCCAAGATTTGGATCGAGCCAAAGCGTTTTACGAATCCGTCTTCGGCAAACCTTTGCAAGATATCGGCGGCAACGGCTTCCGTTTCATCATTTTTCCAGCCGATTACACGCAACACGGTACTGCCGGCATGATTTGGAACGACAGCAACGCCCAACCCGGCCACGGCGGCACGACTATTTTCTTCAATTGTCCGGATTGTGCCGAGACCGCAGAAAAAGCCGTTTCAGCAGGGGGAAAATTGTTGCAGGGGAAATTCCCCATCGCCAACGGCTTTGCCGCCTTTATCGAAGATACCGAAGGCAACCGAATCGGTTTGCACAGCACACGTTAATCCAACCCGCCAAACAACCATCATTTTTTCACATTATTCCTATAAGAACCTGACATGAAAGCCTTTACCAAAATCACCGCCATCGTCGCCCCGCTCGACCGCAGCAACGTCGATACCGACGCCATCATCCCCAAACAATTTTTAAAATCCATCAAACGAAGCGGCTTCGGCCCCAATGCCTTTGACGAATGGCGTTACCTTGACCACGGCGAACCGGGCATGGATAACAGCAAACGTCCGCTGAACCCCGATTTCTCGCTGAACCAGCCGCGTTACCAAGGCGCGCAAATCCTGTTGACGCGCAAAAACTTCGGCTGCGGCTCCTCGCGCGAACACGCCCCTTGGGCATTGGACGACTACGGTTTCCGCGCCGTCATCGCCCCCAGCTTCGCCGACATCTTCTTCAACAACTGCTACAAAAACGGCCTCCTGCCCATCGTGTTGACCGAAGAACAAGTTGATCAGCTTTTCAAAGAAGTCGAAGCCAACGAAGGCTATCAACTCTCTATCGACCTTGCCGAGCAAACCCTGACCACACCAAGCGGCGAAACGTTCAAATTCGATATTACCGAACACCGCAAACACTGCCTCTTAAACGGCTTGGACGAAATCGGCCTGACCCTGCAACATGCCGACGAAATCCGCGATTTCGAAGAAAAACGCCGCCAAAGCCAGCCTTGGCTGTTTAATAGTTAAAACAGCAGGCAGCCTGCAATGATTGTGCAGGCTGCCTGTTTTTTGTGCGTCAGACCGAATGCGGAGAACAGAAACCCGCTTTACTCATGTTCAATTAGCCCCAAATGAAAACACTCTTCGATCTCATCAACACCACCGACCCCGCATGGCCGCTGATTCAAGAATGGCTTGACGAAGCCACTCATCCAGTGGAAATCCTGCCGCGCAACCCTGCCGCCGCAGAAGCAGAACTCGTCAAGACCCAAGTAACAACACGTTCATTTATGGGCGCGGTCGTTTATGAAACCGGCGGCATCCTGATTGATGACGGCTGGTTGCGGATATTGGGTTCCGGCAGCGCCAAACTGCCGCGCGGACTGGCAAGCTGGAACATCAACCGCACCCAATCCGAACCTGCCGCGCCCGCGCCCTATTACCTGATTGCCGATGATGCCGCAGGCGGCTACTTTGCCATCAATGGCGGCGGATTAGACGGCACACCCGGCAATGTTTTCTACCTTCCGCCGGATACGCTCGAATGGGAAGATTGCGAAAAAGGCTATGGCGATTTTTTGCATTGGGCATTAGTAGGCGACCTACAAATGTATTATGAAAACCTACGCTGGCAGAATTGGCGCGAAGAAATCCGCAATTTGAGTGGCGACAGTGTTTATACGTTTTTTCCATTTTTATGTACCAAAGAAGGTGGCGACATCAACCAAGTCAGCCGCAAGCCTATCCCAATTGCCGAACATTATGCTTCCACCTTAGATTTACAAAAAACCATCTTGTAAGAAATGCTTTTTCAGACGACCTTTTTTCGTCCCATCCTTCAAAACATGATTACCGACACCATCACCAACGCCGCCCGCTATACCACGCTGCACCCCGACTTCGCCGACGCCGTCCGCCTGTTGCAAACGCTGGATTTCGCCGCCCTGCCCGACGGACAAGTGCTGTGTGAAAACCCAAACATCCGCCTCTTTATCGGCAGCGAACCGATGAGGAGCAAAGCCGAGGCAAAGCCCGAAGCGCATTTGAAACACATCGACATCCAAGCCCCCATCAGCGGAGAGGAAACCTACGGCTGGATAGACAGAGGTCGTCTGAAAAACGGTTTGGGCTACGACGAAAAGCGCGACATCGAATTTTTCGACTGCGAACCGGAAACCTGGCTCACGCTCCAACCGGGCGAGTTTGCCCTCTTCTTTCCCAACGACGCGCACGCCCCGTTGGTGGGCGAAGAAAAATCCATACGCAAAGCCGTCTTTAAAATCCGTATCGAAGCAGAACGCTACTGATTCCCTTCAACCCTTCGCAAATACTGTAAAACTTGGCTGCCCATCGCATTCCCGACGAATCCGCCTGCATGATTTCCACACAGCTTTCTCGATGCCGCAATGGTACAATCAGCCTCGTTCAAACAAACCGACCTGCAAACAGACACAAAAGGTCGTCTGAAAACACCATCCTTACAAATGGAAAACGCTTTGCCGTTTTCAGACGACCTCCCCTTTTCCAAACCCTCATAAGGATTTTGCCATGACCAAACATATCGCCATCCTCCGAGGCGACGGCATCGGTCCCGAAATCGTCGCCGAAACCGTCCGCGTACTCGACAAACTCATCGCCCAAGGCTTGGACGCCAGCTACGAATACGCCCCATTAGGCGGCGAAGCCTACGACGAATACGGCCATCCCTATCCCGAATTCACGCAAAACCTCTGCCGCAAAGCCGATGCCGTCCTGCTCGGCGCAGTCGGCAGCCCGCAATACGACAACCTTGACCGCCCGCTGCGCCCCGAACGCGGCCTATTGGCAATCCGCAAAGACCTGAACCTGTTTGCCAACCTGCGCCCCGCCATCCTCTATCCCGAGCTTGCCAACGCCTCCACGCTCAAACCCGAAATCGTCGCAGGCCTCGACATCCTCATCGTGCGCGAACTCACCGGCGACATCTACTTCGGCGAACCGCGCGGCATCCGTGTTCTGGAAAACGGCGAACGCGAAGGCTACAACACCATGAAATACAGCGAAAGCGAAATCCGCCGCATCGCCCACGTCGCCTTCCAATCCGCCCAAAAACGCAGCAAAAAAGTCTGCTCCGTCGGCAAAGCCAACGTCTTGGAAACCACCGAACTGTGGCGCGAAATCTTTGAAGAAATCGGCAAACAATACCCCGACGTCGAACTCTCCCACATGTATGTGGACAACGCCGCCATGCAGCTCGTGCGCGCGCCCAAACAATTCGACGTCATCGCCACCGGCAACATCTTCGGCGACATCCTCTCCGACGAAGCCTCCATGCTGACCGGCTCCATCGGCATGCTGCCCTCCGCCTCGCTGGACGAAAACGGCAAAGGCCTGTACGAACCGTCACACGGCTCTGCTCCCGACATCGCCGGACAAAACAAAGCCAACCCGCTGGCCACCATCCTCTCGCTCGCCATGCTGCTGCGTTACAGCCTGAACGACGAAGCCCGCGCGCAACAAGTTGAAAGCGCCGTCCCAAAAGTGCTGCAACAAGGCTTGCGCACCGGTGATATTTACGAAGAAGGCACAAAACTCGTTTCCTGCTCCGAAATGGGCGACGCGGTACTCGCCGCCTTGTAAAAGGCCGTCTGAAAACCAAAAGCGCGGATAACACCGCGCTTTTTTCATTAGGGCTGTCGACATTTAATTTTCCCAGTGGATTTTTGTTCACAAAGCGGAAGATTCAAGGCGGAAACCGCAACAAGGTTGGACACCTTGTGAGGATTTCCA
>JVVZ01000412.1:0-6923 GCA_001062585.1 Neisseria meningitidis | reverse complement strand
TACTGTCTGCGGCTTCGTCGCCTTGTCCTGATTTAAATTTAATCCACTATATTCTCGGCTGATTATTCGACCGCCCTCTTGCCGCAGACGTTCCCACTCCGGACGGAACACGTTTTCAGACGACCTTTTTACTTTCCAAATATTCCGTCAGCCCGCGCTCGCGCAACACGCAGCTCGGGCATTCGTGGCAGCCGCCGACGATGCCGTTGTAGCAGGTGTGGGTCTGCTCGCGGATGTAGTCCAGCGCGCCCATTTCGTCCGCCAGCGCCCAAGTTTGCGCTTTGGTCAGGTACATCAGCGGGGTGTGGATTTGGAAGGCGTAATCCATCGCCAGATTGAGGGTGACGTTCATGGATTTGACGAACACGTCGCGGCAGTCGGGGTAGCCGGAAAAGTCGGTTTCGCACACGCCCGCGATGATGTGCCGGATGCCTTGTCCTTTGGCGTAGATGGCGGCGTAGAGCAGGAACAGGGCGTTGCGTCCGTTCACGAAGGTATTGGGCAGGCCGTCTGAAGCGGTTTCGATGGTAGCGGTCTCATCCATCAGGGCATTGTGCGTAATCTGCTGCATCAGGCTCAAGTCGAGTACGGTTTGTTTGACGCCCAAATCCTGCGCAATCCAACGGGCGCGTTCCAGTTCGACGGCGTGGCGTTGCCCGTATTGGAAGGTGATGGCTTGGACGTTTTCGCGCCCGTAGGTTTGAATCGCCTGAATCAGGCAGGTGGTGGAATCCTGGCCGCCGGAGAAGATGACCAAGGCTTGTTGGTTTTGCATGGTGAATCCTAGTTTTGGTAACGCGGGAGGTTTGCGAACCGCGTGGTTGGAAAGTTGACGGATTATAACGGATTTCGTCTATAATCGCGGCACTTCGTTTATTTTCAGACGGCATAATCATGAGCATCTACGCCCTTAAACCCAAATTCCAAAACCTGCTGCGCCCGCTGGTGCGCGCGCTTTATAACCGTGGTGTAACCGCCAATCAGGTTACGCTGGCGGCTTGCGCGGTGTCGGTCGCGGTCGGGCTGCTGCTGTCGCTCGGCGCACAGGTTCCCGCCTTGTTTTGGCTGTTGCCCGTGTGGCTGTTTGTCCGCATGGCGTTGAACGCGGTGGATGGGATGCTGGCGCGCGAGTTCGGTCAGCAGTCGGCATTGGGCGGCTATCTGAACGAAATCACCGATGTCGCCGCCGATGCCGCGCTGTATCTGCCTTTCGCCTTTATCGCCCCGTTTGACGGCGCACAAATCGGCCTGTTTGTCTGGCTTGCGGCGATGACGGAATTTTGCGGCGTGTTGGGGCAGGTGCACGGCAACAGTCGGCGTTATGACGGGCCCTTCGGCAAGAGTGACCGCGCGTTCTTTATCGGCGTACTGGCGGTGTGGTACGCGGTGGCGGGCAGCTTCCATGCGGTTTTCTACGTCGTCATGTGGCTGGCTTGCGCGGCATTGGCTTACACCTGCTATAAGCGCGTCGTCAACGGCTTAAAGGTCGTCTGAAACCCATTTCCCCATCTTCTACTCACTTAATAAAAAGAAAATATCATGCAAAAAACTTCGCACGTCATCCCTTTGCTGCTCACGGTTTTCATTGCCGCACTCATTGTTTGGTCGGGCATCAACCCCTCCGACTGCGCCGTTTGGTACGCCGAAATCATTCCCGTTTCTACCGTATTTATCGCGCTCGTTGCCACTTACCGCCTCTTCCGTTTCAGCAATCTGGCTTATGTATTCATGAGCTTTTGGCTGATTATGCACACCATCGGCGCGCACTACACCTTCGCCGATGTGCCCTTCGATTGGGCAAACCGCCTGCTTGCGCCGTTTTTAGGCGAAAACCGCAACCATTTCGACCGCGTCGGACACTACATCATTGGTTTCTACGCCTATCCGATGGCGGAATGGCTGTTGCGCCGCAAACTCTGCCGCCCCGCGCTTGCCCTGTTTTTCTCCTTGTTCTTCATCATGAGCGTGGCGGCGGCTTACGAAATCATCGAATGGCAGTATGCGGTGATTGACGGCGGCGAAGCGGGGTTGGAAGTGCTCGGTTCGCAAGGCGATATTTGGGACGCGCAAAAAGACATGCTCGCCGACACGCTGGGCGCGCTGACTTCGCTGGTGGTGTTTATGTTTACACGGCCGGACAAACGGTTGAACGCAAGCCGATAGACCTTGGGCAATAGCAAAAAGGTCGTCTGAAATCATGATTTGGTTTCAGACGACCTTTCTTTTGCAGCTGCTTCCCAGTCCGCGGCTTTCGATTTGTCCTTTCGCGGAAGGATACCAATCAAAACGAGGCAATGCCGTATCGGTTTGGATGGAGCAGTCATTCGCCAAAAAAAGGTCGTCTGAAACCTTAACCCTCCGTTTCAGACGACCTTTAATCAGCTTTAAAACTACTGTTTACCAAGCTGGCTGTAATCCACCAACATATACTTGGCAGTAATTTTCTGCGAAGCGTTGCCTTCGTCGCCCATCAGAATCATCTGCGGCTTGCCGTTGACCGTAATCGAATCGACGGCTTCGACGTTGGTGATGTGTTGCAGGTTGGGCAGTGAGATTTTTTGCGGTTCGTCGGTCGGGTTGCCGCTCCAAGTCCACAGTTGCGAGAATTTCTGCCCGTTTTCATCCTTCACTTCGTTGGCGATGACGTAGTTTTTCAACACCGGGTCGTAGTTGATGGAACGGATACCGCCGCCGTCGATGTCGAGGATAGCGACTTCGTCAAACTCAGGCTTGGCGTTGCGCTCGAACACGTCTTTCGGGTTGCTGATGAATGCTACCAGCGCCATATTGTTGAACTCAGGATCGCGGAAGCCCAAGACGAGGCGTTTCTTCACAGGGTCGAACGCCATGCCTTCGATATTGATTTCTTCAAAGGAAACTTCGGCTTTGGTGCGTTCGCGGATAAGGTCGTGCAGCTTCTTATCAGTTTCCAAAACCTGCGTCAGATTGTCGTAGCTGGTCAGCCCCAATACATCGCCGCCTTGGATTTTAAAACGCATCAGGTGTTCGCGGTCGGGCGAGCGGTTGCCTTTGCGGGTGCGCGAATGCGAAGTGAGCGCGTAGATAAAGCCTTCATCGTCGCGCGCCAATGCTTCCAAGTCGCTCAGGCGGCGTTTGAAGCCGGTAATCACGCGTGTATCCAAGGCTTCGTCTTCGATAAATCTGCCGGACGGATCGATGCTGACGATGCTGAATGCGTGGTTCGGTTCGTCTTCGGCAATTAGGATGCGCCCATCAGGGAGTTGTTGTACGGCAGAAGGTTCGTACACACCGTTAAACATATTAATCCCCAAGGCGCGCAGCTCTGTCGTATTGTTGGCGGGCTGGGTCAGCAGCGAAGGCAGCGTCTTCACGCCGATAAACGCTGCCAGCGAAGCCAAAAGCCCCCAACGGAATACGGCATAAGACAAGTTGATGTATTTGAACTGTTTGTCCGCCAGCAGGCCCAGCCAGTAAAGATGATCGCTCATCTTTTGATAGACTTGTTTGCGGTCGCCCATAATCTCCTGCATCATTTCCCAATATTGGTCTTTTTGCACCTTCACACGGTCTTCGTAAATCAGGATATTGGGCTGGCTGCCGCTGAAAAAGCGCGTTTGGGTGCTGCTGAGGCGGGTTCTCAAATCACGCAGTTTGGCGCGCCCGCGGAAGAAATCCTTCACCCAAGCGCGCGCCGCCTGCATTTTGCCGATACGTTCAGGCGAAGCGGACAGCAGCGCAAACACGATGGACGCGGCGGCGGTAATCATAAACGTACTTGCCGGAATCAGAAATTCGGGTGACGATGAAAAAATAAATGCGCCCGAAATCATCAGCGCAGACACGATAAAACCGTTGAGCGAAATCATAATGTTCGCCTTGGTCGCCGCCAGCGCGAGCAGCTCCATTTCCGAACGCACGGCGTTGCGGAACATGGTTTCCACGCCTTTGTTCGTACCCAAAAGATCGGAGGGCGGCACATCGGCGGCTTGTTTTTTCTTCTTCGCCTTGTCTTTTTTGTCTTTCTTTTTCTTTTTGGGCTTTTCAGACGACGTCTCAACGCCTTCAAGGATGATGTTATCCGTTACAGCCTCTTCAGCATTGCTGTTTTGTTGATGGTCTGCCGTTTCGGACTCCACAGCTTCTTCAACCTTTAAAACTTCTTCAGTTTTCACGGCTTCTTCAGTTTTTAAATTTTCTTCACCCTTATCAAACGCTTCTTCTGAGTCTTCCCAAACTTCGGAAACAGGCTGCGGCGCATCGGGATCGGGTCGTTCGAAAGGTTTCTCCCAGTCAGAAACCGTATTTTGCGGCTCTTGCCCTTTTTTATTTTTATCGTGGAAATCCATGTTTATCCTCCGTTTGAGTGAATCAATTTAAATGGAAAGGGAAAAGCGTTTTTTAGTTCCTCTGATTCGGGGAATTTACACAACGTCATACATTATCGATAAAAACATTACACTTCTTGGGATAATCATGTTTGTAATGATGAAGTCGGCAATCCAAGTTCCCCTTCAACAAAAACTGCCGCCAAACGGGCAGTTTGCGGCAGTTGTAACGTATCGTTTATCAGTAGTCGATACGCTCTTTGATGATTCTCAAGTCGGGGTAAGACAATTTGATGTCGTATTCGCGTCCGCCTTTGTAGGCTTCTACGTCCAATACAGGTCTGCCGCGATAGTCGTCGGCGTCGATGTCGTGAACGCGATAGCCGCGTTGTTCAAGCATTCTGATCGCTTTGGTACGGTTTTGTTCAAAATTTTTGTCGCTGTAAATTTGGTGTTCGATGTAATCGTTGGCACCTGCGACAGCAGCGGACAAAGCGACGATGGCGGTCAATAATAATTTTTTCATGTTCGACTTCCTTTCGAAATGTGTCATTGGGGTTTTGATGAGTGTATTAAAACACGGCAAAATTAGCAGTCATTTAGCACTTCGTTAAACGCGGTAAAGGTCGTCTGAAACGTTTCAGACGACCTTTTGTTGCTTCTTTCCGTCATTTCCTTTATCCGTTTATCAGATAACGATTGCATAAATTCAGCGTGTCATGATACCGTTCAAAAATATGACTATCAGGAGTTTTTCATGTCCGAGCAACAAAAATACTTTTCTACCCAAGACGGCACTTCGCTTTTCTACCGCTACCGACCCGCTGCCGACGGTTCGGCCGATAAAGCCATCGTGCTGTTCCACCGCGGCCACGAACATTCCGGCCGGATGATGTTTGTTGCCGACGAACTCGGTTTCGACGATTTTGCCTATTTCGCATGGGACGCGCGCGGTCATGGACACAGCCCCGGCGAACGCGGCGACAGCCCCAGTATCGGTACTTCCGTTGCCGATGTGGACGACTTTATCCGCCACATCCAAAGCGAATACGGCATCAAACCTGAAAACATCTGCGTGATCGCGCAAAGCGTCGGCGCGGTATTGGTGTCTACTTGGCTACATGACTACGCGCCGAAAATCCGCTGCGCCGTATTGGCATCGCCCGCATTCAAAGTCAAACTCTACGTTCCTTTTGCCCGCACCGGCCTGAAAATCATGCAGAAATGGCGCGGCAATTTCTTTGTCAACAGCTACGTCAAAGCCCACTACCTGACCCACAACCAAGAACGCCAAACCAGCTACGATAACGATCCGCTCATCGCCCGCGCCATTTCCGTGCGCATCCTGCTCGGTTTGTACGAAGCCGCCGAACGCGTCGTCGCCGATGCGCAGGCGATTACCACGCCCTTGCAGCTTTTGATTTCAGGCAGCGACTGGGTTGTTCATCACAAACCGCAACACGATTTCTACAACCGCTTGGGCAGCCGCATCAAAGAGCGCCATATTCTGAACGGCTTCTATCACGACACATTGGGCGAGCAAAACCGCGAAATCGCGTTTGTTGAAATGCGCCGCTTTATCCGCGAACGTTTCAATCAGCCTTTATATCAAGTCGATTTGACCCAAGCCCATTTACACGGTGAGAGCCGCCGCGAAGCCGACGAACTGGCAACGCCTTTGCCTATTTGTTCGCCGCGCGGCGCATTCTGGGCGGTTTACCGCGCCTCCCTCGATCTCGGCGCGCGCTGGAGTGAGGGTTTGAAAATCGGCAAGGAAACCGGCTATGACTCCGGCAGTACGCTTGATTATGTGTACCGCAACCAGCCGCAGGGCAGCAATGCCTTTGGTGTGGCGGTGGATAAACACTATCTCAACGCCATCGGCTGGCGCGGTATCCGCCAACGTAAAATCAATATCGGCAAAGCGATTCAGACGGCCTCTGCCAAGCTGCGCGAAGCGGGCAAACCGGTACACGTTCTCGATATTGCCTCGGGGCACGGCCGCTATGTGCTCGACGCACTGACTGCCGACACGCTGCCCGATTCCGTGCGCCTGCGCGATTACAGTCCGATTAACGTTGAAGCCGGCCGCAAGCTGATTGCCGAACGCGGTCTACAAGACACGGTTACCTTCGACGAAGTCAATGCCTACGACCGCGCCAATTATCAGGATTTGCAGCCCCGCCCCACGCTGGGCATCGTTTCCGGCCTGCATGAATTGTTTGCCGACAACGATTTGATTTTGAACTCGCTCTACGGCTTCGGCGATGCGATTGAAGCAGGCGGCTACCTGATTTACACCGGCCAACCGTGGCATCCGCAGCTCGAAATGATTGCGCGCGCGCTGACCAGCCACAAAGCAGGCAGCCCGAACTGGGTGATGCGCCGCCGAAGCCAGCAGGAAATGGATCAATTGGTTGAGAAAGCCGGTTTTGAAAAAATCCATCAGTGGATAGACGAAGACGGCATCTTTACCGTAAGTCTGGCTGTGAAGAAATAAAAAGAGGAGTTGATGAATTACCGCCGTTTTTCGCGTAGCGAAACATTTTTAGGTTGATATAGTAGTGGATTAAATTTAAATCAGGACAAGGCGACGAAGCCGCAGACAGTACAGAT
>JVVZ01000044.1:0-18334 GCA_001062585.1 Neisseria meningitidis | reverse complement strand
GATGGATTCCCGCCTGCGCGGGAATGACGGCTGCTGGAGGTAATTATGGGTTGGTAAAGTTTGTGTTGAAATTTGCCGAAGTGAGTGAGGTTGTGGAGAGGTCGTCTGAAAAACTAGGTTTGTGTTTCAGACGACCTTTTTGTATTTGTGGTATTCGTGGGCGAAGTCCACGCTACGGGTTGTAGCTTTGGTCGGAGAATGGAGGTATAGAGGCTTTTGTTTGCATTCGTTATATTTTTAAAATGTCGCACTCGGTCAGGCGATGTAGGAACGGTAGCGTGGGCTTTGCCCACGAATAATGATTGTTTGAAACATAAAAAGGTCGTCTGAAACTGTATTTTTCAGTTTCAGACGACCTTTGGTTTCAGAAAAGCATAGGGTAATACGGTATCACTATACTTTAAACTTCAAGCCTTAACGCCAGTAGCGCCACCAAGGCATGTCGTTCGGCTGCCATTGGTGTTGCAGGAACGGGCTTTGCGGGAAGTTGGTTTCCAAGACGCGGCGGGTGTCGGCGGCGAGTTGGGGTTTGTCCAGTTTTTTGTAAGCCAGCTCCATCATGGCGAGCGATTCTTCTACGTAGCGGGTATTTTGGTAACGCTCGACAATTTTTTGGGCGCGGTTGACAGCGGCGAGGTAGGCGCCGCGTTTCATGTAGTAGCGGGCAACGGAGATTTCGTTACCGCCCAAAGCGTCCACCAGTTTCGCCATGCGCTCGGTTGCGTCGGCGGCGTATTTGCTCTCCGGATAGCGTTGTACCAATTCGGCAAATGCTTGGTATGCGCTGCGGTTGGCTTTAGGGTCGCGGTCGGACCAGTCTTGAGAGGCGAGTTTGTTGAGGAAGGATTGGTCTTCGTTGAACAGAACCAAGCCTTTGAGGTAAAGCGCGTAATCCATATTCGGATGTTGCGGGTGATGGCGCTGGAAGCGGTCGATGGCGGCGAGGGCTTTTTCAGGCTCGTCGTCTTTGTAATAGGCGTATGCGGTGTCCAGCTGCGCCTGTTGCGCGTAGCGGCCGTTGGGGAAGCGGGATTCTAAAATTTCGTATAACTTGATGGCTCGCGTATAATTGCTGCTGTTCAACTCGTCATGCGCTTCGGCATAGAGTTTTTCCACGTTCCAATCTTGTGTGATTTGCGCGTCTTTATCGACCGTACCTTTATTGCTTGCACAGGCACCCAGTGCCAGACTTAACGAAACTACTAAAAGAATTTTTTTCATGCAGAATACTTCCTTTGATAATGAAGCCGATTATAGCGACGATTTAGACTTTACGTCAGCCCCCGAAGCAGAAAGTTGTGTTAATTTGACTGTTCCGCTGGAGCTTGCGGGCGGGCGGCTGGATGCGGTGTTGGCAAAGCTCATGCCTGATTATTCGCGCAGCCGCCTGACATCGTGGATTAAAGAAGGCGCGGTCATTGTAAACGATAAGCCCGCCCAACCCAAAGACAAAATGATAGGCGGGGAATCCATCAGCGTAACGGTACGTCCGAGCGAAGAGAATCTCGCATTCAAACCCGAAGCGATGGATTTGGATATTGTGTACGAAGACGATACCGTCATCGTCGTCAACAAACCCGCCGGACTGGTCGTCCATCCCGCCGCAGGCAACTGGATGGGGACGCTGCTCAACGGTTTATTGGCGCATTGTCCCGAATTGAGTCAAATTCCGCGCGCGGGCATCGTCCACAGGCTAGACAAAGAAACCAGCGGCCTGATGGTGGTCGCCAAAACCCTGTCCGCACAAAATTCCCTCGTGCAACAGCTTCAAGAGCGCACGGTCAAACGCATTTACCGCGCCGTCGCCAACGGCATCGTTCCCTTTGACGGCAAAATCGAAACCCAAATCGGACGCGATCCGCACAACCGCCTGAAAATGGCAGTCGTCAAATTCGGCGGCAAACCTGCCGTGACACACGTCAAAGTGTTGGAACGCTATCTTGCCCACAGCTACATCGAATGCTCGCTCGAAACAGGCAGGACGCACCAAATCCGCGTCCATATGCGCGAAGCCAATCATCCGCTTGCCGCCGACCCTGTTTACGGCAACCTGCGCCATCCGTGTAGCGAACCTGTAAAAGAAGCGGTCAAAAGTCTGGGCGCGCGTCAGGCGTTGCATGCCTACCGCTTAAGTTTCGTCCATCCGAAAACCGGTGAAACCGTCTCTTTTGAAGCCCCGATTCCCGAAGATATGTATCACTTGCTCTCCGTCCTGCGCCTCGAAGCAGGCTTGGATTCGTCTTTGAGCAACGAAGAAGAGTGGCAGGACAAACTCGGCACGGATGACGATGATGATTGGAACGAAGACGACTACGACGTCGAAGTGGTTTATGTGAGGGATTAAGATGTCTTCTTCAGATTTGGTAAATCTTGCACAAATGGACGGCGAAATGCAGTGGCTGGCGGGTTACGGCAATTTGACATCTGAAAAAACATATCGACTTGACACTAAAGCTGCCATCGTTTCCATGATTGCGCTACCCGTATGGGTGGGTATGTTGATTATGGAGGATATGGAGATTCTGAACATAGGCTCCGGTTTCTTCTTCCTGTCATTTCTTTTGATAATGATTTTGCCCTTCCCGTATTTGTCTCTATCATCCAAAAAAAGAGCATTGGAAAAATTGCAAGATGAGTCTTGGCGATACGACCCTGTCAAACGTGTCCTGACGCATTGGGAAGGCAGAGAAATCGTTATGGAATATTCTCTTTCTGAACATGACCACTTATCGGTAATCAGATGGAGAAGCAAGGGCTACGGAGAATTTTTTACACTGGAATATCGCCGTCCGTATCCCGCACCATACGTTCAAATTTTGACTTTTATTTATAGCAAGCCGTCGGACAAAAAAGATTTTGCGGCTGCAGCACAAAATATTGCGAAACAGATGAATCTGCCGTTAGATGAAAGCGATCTGTACAACTAGCATGAACAGGTTTTTTATGCGAATATCACATTTCAATATATCGAGAGTTCAAATGAAAACAAATAACTTAGGAGATGATGATGAGTCATAAGGAGCAAATTTGGAGAGATGCTTTTAGATTAGACGATTTATCTGAAATTGACGGGAATTTTTTATTGGCAATTGCCGCTGCAAAAAAGGAATTTGATGGTTATTCGCAAGGTAAATGGAATCTGAAAAACTATATTATTTGGTTAAGAATTTCCGAAAATAGAGAATTTGTTAGTATCAGTTTTATTCCAAAAACAGATGAAATGGTAGGCGGGATATTTTTTGAAATTCCTTATAGAGGAGAATATAAATACGGTCGGGGTTATAAATTTTATTACCGACTGGAAGATACGGAATTATTGGAAGTAGTGGGGATGCGTTAGTACGCAACTTTATTATTTTTGATGACCTTGATTACTTTCTAAGGTAGATGGGAATATTTGGCGATACGGTTGATAAAGCTTACTTGCCATACTGAATGGTCAATTTAAGGTAGAGGATTTAGGTGCCGGCATGAGTTATCAGGAAAAAGTTTGGAGAGATGCTTTTAAATCTGATTATTTATTTGAATTAGATGGAAGCTTGTTATTGGTAATGGCTGCGGCTAAAAAAGAATTTGATCGTTATTTGCAGAATCAATCGGATTTGAGGAACTATACTATTTGGTTCAATATTTCCGAGAATAAAGAATTTGCCTGTATCAGTTTTCTGCCCAATCAAGGAGAAGATAAGCATGGTCAGGGTTATGACCTTTATTACCGATTGGAAAACACAGAATTATTGGAAGTCGTAGAGATGCGTTAATACGAAGCCGATAGACACATTCCTTTCAAACCTTTCCTTACTTAGATAAAAACATGAAAACCATCACAGAAACCTTAAACCTCGCCCCGCAAGGCAAAAACTTCCTGACCGCCGATTGGCCTGCGCCCGCCAACGTAAAAACCCTGATTACCACCCGCAACGGCGGCGTGAGCCAAGGCGTGTATCAAAGTTTGAACCTCGGTTCGCACGTCGGCGATGATCCCGATGCCGTGCGCCGCAATCGTGAAATCGTGCAGGAACAGGTCGGGCTGCCCGTTGCCTACCTCAATCAAATCCATAGCACCATCGTCGTCAACGCTGCCGACGCATTGGGCAACACACCCGACGCAGACGCTTCGGTGGACAACTCGGGCAAAGCCGCCTGCGCCGCGATGACTGCCGACTGCCTGCCTGTCTTGTTCTGCGATAAAGCAGGGACGGTCGTCGCTGCCGCACACGCCGGCTGGCGCGGTTTGGCGGGCGGCGTATTGCAAAACACCATAGCCGCAATGAATGTCGCGCCCGTCGAAATCATGGCATATCTCGGCCCTGCCATCGGCGCGGACGCATTTGAAGTCGGACAAGACGTGTTCGACGCATTTTGTACGCCCATGTCCGAAGCGGCGGACGCATTCGAAGATATCGGCGGCGGTAAATATCTTGCCGACATCTACGCACTGGCACGTTTGGTTCTGCACCGCGAAGGGGTGGACATGATTTACGGCGGCACACACTGCACCGTCCTGGAGCGCGACACTTTCTTCTCTTACCGCCGCGACGGACAAACCGGCCGCATGGTCAGCCTGATTTGGTTGGCGGAATAATGCGCGGTAAACCGTGTATCCGATATTTGACTGAAAAAAGCCGTTGTTAAGCGTATCGGTTCCAATATCGTTAAGGTCGTCTGAAAATATCGGTTTCCTCAATTTCAGGAACGGTTTTCAGACGACCTTTGTTCGTTGTATCCTTTAGATAAATCAGGCGGTATTTGTCATTACATGTGACGCTATTGAGGTCGTCTGAAAACAAGGAAACCGTATGTTTGATTTGCACCGTGCTTTAACCGCTGACGGGATTGCGATATGCCGTCCTGCCGACTATGTTTCGGGTAAGAAGGCGTCGCTTGAAGATTATTACCGTGATGTGATTGCACTTTTGACCGACTATCCGCCCGCCCGTTTTTACTTCGTCCGCTTTTCCGATGAAACGGTGTCTATTGATACGCCGCTCGGTGAGGTGCGTTGTTTCGGTAAGTACGGTTACGGCGGAGCTTATTTTGTTGCTGGTGCGGACGGACGGGTGTGGCTGTATTCACCCGAGGCTAAAAATGCTTGGGAGAAGGAACTGGTGTTTGCCGGCAGCAGTTTGGATTTGTTTGTGCAGACTTATTGCCGTTTGATGGCGGAAGTGTTCCTGCTCAAGTCAGGCTTTGTTCTAGAAGGCGGGTTGCCGAAAGATGGAGAAATAACCGAAAACTTGACCCGTTGGCTGGAGCAAGCCGATCTTGAAGCGGCTGCGGAAGATGCTTTTTGGGGACAGTTGCTGTATGAGCTGGAGGAGGGATTTTTTCCGTTGATGGATAATCCTGTTACGCGGAATGTCGGTATGCCGGAGCATCGTTATCTGGATGCAGAGAGGTCGTCTGAAAAATTGTAAAACTTCCCGCTGAAGAAAAGTAATATAGAGACCCAAACCATCCAAAATCAATTTAACGCTGTATCTGCGTAACATGACGGTCAATGCTATGAACGATAAACTGATTCAAACCTTTGCCCAAACTTTTGGTCTTCCTTACAGGCAAGAGCCGCAAGAATTGCCGCCGTTGGAAGGCGGGCGGCATCTGTATTTGGGCGCGTTGGACGGGTTTTACCGCCATATGGACGGCGCGTGGCGGAGTGAAAACCCGCTTGCCGATTATTGGCTGGAAATGGAAACCCTGTTTTTGCAATGGCTGACTTATGCAAGGCTGCCGGATATTTGGAACGATTGGGCGTTTGGCTGGGACATCAAAGCCGAACAATATCTGCCGATAGAAGGCTGGCGCGAAGAATGGGCAGTGTTTGGCGTAATGTCTGACGATTCGATTCTTTTTGCCGATACCGCTGCACCTGACAGCCCTGTTTATTGGCTGATGACCGGTTACGGCACGGTAGAAAAACGCCGCCTTGTTGCGCCGTCCGTGGCTGCCCTGATGCAAACTTTATTGGACATTTATGATTTTGAACAGAAATGGCAGGCAGAGGGCAGGGCGGTTTATGATGAAGAAGGCTGTTGTACGGTTGCAGAATTGAGCGCGGCATTGCACGATTTGCTGTACAGAGAACTGCCGCCCGAATGCGCGGCAAGGTTTGAAGAAGCGTTTTGGGGATGATGTTGGCTTGAGGTCGTCTGAAAAAACGAATAGCAGATTAAGGAAATTCTGATGAACACCGTTTCCATCCAAAATCTTTCCCACCGCTATGGCAAGACCCTTGCGCTTGACGATGTGTCGCTGGACATTCCGAAAGGCGCGACGGTCGGTTTGATCGGGCCGGACGGCGTGGGCAAATCGACGCTGCTCTCGCTGATGGCGGGTGTGAAGGTGATTCAGGACGGGCGGGTGGAAGTGTTGGGCGGCGATATGGCGGACAAGGATGTGCGGCGGGATTTGTCGCACCGCATCGCCTTTATGCCGCAGGGTTTGGGGCGCAACCTGTATCCTACCTTGTCGGTGTATGAGAATATCGATTTTCACGCGCGGCTGTTTGGTTTAGACGGGCAGGAACGCACGCGGCAGATTACGCGGCTGATGGAGGCGACCCGCCTTGCGCCGTTTTCCGGCAGGGCGGCAGGCAAGCTATCGGGCGGGATGAAGCAGAAGCTGAGTTTGTGCTGCGCACTGGTGCACAGCCCGGATTTGCTGATTCTGGACGAACCGACCACGGGCGTGGACCCTTTGTCGCGCCGCCAATTTTGGGCGTTGGTGGATGATTTGCGGCGGGAACACGCGGGCATGACCGTGATTGTGGCGACCGCCTATATTGAAGAAGCGCAGCGTTTCGAGCGGCTGCTGGCGATGGACGCGGGCAGGCTGCTGGAAAACAATCCTACTGCCGACGTGCTGGCGGATTACGGCACCGACGTGTTGGAAGAGGCCTACGTCAAAATGCTGCCGCCGGAGAAACAGCAGGGTTCGGGCGGTTTGGACATTACGCCGTTCGTCCCCGATCCCGATGCACCGCCCGCGATGGAAGCGCACGGGCTGACCAAGCGTTTCGGCGCTTTTACTGCTGTGGACCATGTCAGCTTCACCATTCAAAAAGGCGAGATTTTCGGCTTTCTCGGCAGCAACGGCTGCGGCAAGTCCACCACCATGAAAATGCTGACCGGCCTGCTGGAAGCGACCGAAGGAGATGCCACGCTGTTGGGCAAGCCGATAGACGCGGGCGGCTTGGATACGAAAATGCGCGTCGGCTATATGTCGCAGGCGTTTTCGTTGTATGAAGAACTGAGCGTGCGCCGCAATCTGGATTTGCACGCCAGACTCTACCAGATGGGCGACAAAGGCGCGGCGGCGGTGGAGGGAGCCCTGCAACAGTTTGATTTGGCGGACGTTGCCGACACCGCGCCCGCATCGCTGCCGCTGGGTATCCGCCAACGCCTGCAACTGGCCGCCGCCTGCCTGCACCACCCCGAAGTATTGATTTTGGACGAACCGACTTCGGGGGTCGATCCCGCCGCGCGCGATATGTTCTGGCGGCATCTTCTGAAACTCTCCCGCGAAGACAAAATCACCATTTTCGTTTCCACCCACTTTATGAACGAAGCCGCCCGCTGCGACCGCATTTCCTTTATGCACAAAGGCCGCGTGCTGGCGGTGGGCACACCCGCCGAACTGGCGGCAAGGCAGAATGCGCCGGATTTGGAAGAAGCGTTTGTGCAGTATCTGATTGAAGCGGAAGGCGGGGAAGGTGAGGAAGGGTTGTCCCGTCAGGAGGCTGCGCACTCTGAAAGTGATCAACGCGAGTTTCGCCAAAATACAGACGGCGTGCGTGAACCAAGTTCAAACACCCTGCCGGCGGAAACTCCGACCGTAGGGTGTGTGGCGCAAACCACGCACGCGGAAGGGGCATCGGATGACAGGCATTATGAACTTTCAGACGACCTTCAAGGAAAAAATACAGGGTCGTCTGAAACCCAAAGCGGCGTGCGTGAACAAGGTTTACACACCCTACCGGTGAACAATAAAGCGGAATTGTCCGAACCGACCGTAGGGTGTGTGGCGCAAGCCACGCACGCGGAAGGGGCATCGGATGACAGGCATTCTGAACTTTCAGACGACCTTCAAGGAAAAGATATAGGGTCGTCTGAAACCCAAAACAGCGTGTGTGAACCAAGTTCACACACCCTACGAGACAACCCAAATACCGAAACCTTCAAATACCGCTTCTCCATGATTTGGACCTTTGCCCGCCGTGAAGCCAAAGAACTCCTGCGCGACAAAATCCGCCTGTTTTTTGCCGTGTTCGGTCCGCTGATTATCATGGCGTCGGTATCGTGGGGGATTTCGTTTGACGTACGTAATCTGAAATTCGCCGTTTATGACCGCGACCAAACCGCCGCCAGCCGCGAGCTGGTTGAGTATTTCGACGGTTCGCGCTATTTCCTCCAACAGCCGCCGATACAGTCCGAAGCCGAAATCGACACCGTGCTCAAAAGCTCCGGTGCCATATTGGTCATCGATATTCCGAGCGGTTTCGGGCGTGATTTGGCGCGCGGGCTCAAACCCGAAGTCGGTTTTTATGTGGACGGCTCCATGCCGTTTAACGCCACCAACATCCGCGGCTACATCGGCAGCCTGATCACCGCCTACACTAAAGACCGCATCGCCGACAGCGGGCTGCCCGTTTCGCTCAAAGCCCCTGCCGGCATCGAACCGCGCTTTATGTACAATCAGGATTTCGACAGCATCAACGCCATCGCTCCGGGCGTGATGATGCTGGTGTTGATGATGATACCCGCCATGATGTCGGCGGTCGGCGTGGTGCGCGAACGCGAAATCGGTTCCATCGCCAATTTCTACGCATCGCCCGCCGCCGTGGCGCAATATCTGATCGGCAAACAGCTTCCCTATATCGCCGTCGGCATGGTCAATTTCGCCGCCATGATGCTGATGATTATTTACCTGTTCGGCGTGCCGCTTAAAGGCTCGTTTGCAGGACTCGCCGTCGGCACGCTCTTGATGGTGTCCGCAAGTACCGCGCTGGGGCTTTTGATTTCCTGCTTCGTGCGCTCCCAGCTTGCCGCCATCTTCGCCACCGCCATCATCACCATGATCCCCGCGCAAACCTATTCCGGTTTTCTCTACCCGCTGTCCACCATGGAAGGCGGCGCGCTGATTATCGGCAAAACCTTCCCATCGTCGTGGTATTACACCGTCAGCGTCGGCAGCTTCACAAAAGGGTTGCACACCGCCGACCTGCTGCATGAATACGCCGCCATCGCCGCCTTTGCCGCCACCAGCCTGATTCTGGCGTGTTTGTTGTTGAAGAAGCAGGAGAAGTAGAAAAAGGTCGTCTGAAAACTCAGCAGGTGGGTATTGATGCTTGACTTGTTCCTTAACCCACTATAAAGGAAGAAACGCCATGAACCGAACAACCCTGTTTGACGGACTGGCCGAACGCTACGGCGCGGCGGCAGAATATCCGTGGGCGAAATCTCCCGACTTTGCCGTGTTCCGCCACACGGGCAACCGCAAATGGTTCTGCCTGTATATGCCCGTGCCGTCTGAAAAACTGGGCATGGGCGAGGGCGGTCTGACGGAAATCGTCAACGTCAAATGCCGCCCTGAACACATCGGCGCATGGCGCGCAACGGCAGGCATCCTGCCCGCCTACCACATGAACAAAGAACACTGGTTGAGCTTTGTATTGGCACAAACGCCCGCAGAAAACGTGTGGCGGCTGATAGACGACAGCTTCGTGCTGACACGCTAGAATTGATTAACTCCACACATCAAACGAAAGGAAAAAACATGAAAACCATAGGCATCATCGGCGGCATGAGTCCCGAAAGCACCGTGCTCTACTACCAAATCATCAACCGTGAAACCAACCGCCGTTTGGGCGGCAACCGCAGCGCCAAAATCCTGCTCGACAGCGTGGATTTTGAAGAAATCGTCCGTTTGCAGAAAAGCGGCGATTGGGTGGCGGCAGGAAACGTGTTGGCGCAAAGCGCGCGGAAGCTGGAAGCGGGCGGCGCGGATTTTTTGCTGCTCGCCACCAACACCATGCACAAAGTCGCCCCCGCCATCGAACAGGCGGCCGGCATCCCCTTGCTGCACGTCGTCGATGCCACCGCCGCCGCCATCAAACGGCAGGGCTTGTCCGCCGTCGGCCTGCTCGGCACGCGCTTTACCATGAGCGACGGTTTTTATACGGAGCGCATGGGTTCGCAGGGCGTACAAACCATAACTCCGACCGCCGCCGAACAAGACGAAATCCACCGCATTATTTTTGACGAACTGTGCCTGAACCGCATCCGCCCCGAATCCGCCCGTTACTTTTACGACGTGATAGGCCGTCTGAAAAACGAAGGCGCGCAGGGCGTGATACTCGGCTGCACCGAAATCTGCCTGCTTGTGAACGAAACCGACAGCCCGCTGCCCGTATTCGACAGCACCGCCATCCATGCGCTTGCGGCGGTGGATGCAGCGCTGACGGAATAAGTGGGACTCCTGATTAAACTGCTACGGAGTGGGTTTGCCATTTCGTATCAGTTTATCCGTAGTCCCACCCATGATGCGGCAAACGCCAAATTTCAGGATATAGATGTTATCCGCTTATGAAGAGTAAACTTTGTGAATAATTTTGACGGTTTTTCCGTTGCGGTTAAATTCCGTATCGGTATGAGCGCCTGAAGCGCAATCCAAACTTTGGTATTCCATATTGATATGGTTGGGATTTTTACGGCGCAGTTTGAAGGACCATTCAAAGGTTTCGGGTTGTGCGTTTTCCGTGTTGCCGCAGTCCATTTTTTCTTTACCGTTCAGAGTCAGGTTTTTGCGAGGCAGGGTGGAAGGAACGGTTTTAGGGTAGGGCGCTTCGCCGTTGTAACCTTGCCTCATAAAGGCGGAGTAGGCTTGTTGCAGCGAACCGGTATAACGGCATTCGTAGCGGGTTATGATGGCATCGAGTTCGGGGTTGCCCGTGGATTTCGGGCTTTCATGGCAGGATAGATTGCCGGCAAAAGCGGCAGGGGAAGCAAGAAGCAGGCAGAGCAGAAAAGGTTTGACGGACATCATAGTTCCTTAGATTGGGTTGATGAAATAGGTCGTCTGAAATCAAAGCTGATCCCAAATAACCTTATTTGAAAAACATAATTATACATTGTCGGTCTGACTAAACGAGTCGGATTGACCAATCGGCGTGGTGGCCGATTCCATATGCGTTGTCTTTATCCGCTGCGTTTCGACGGATTTTTTGGGAAAAAACAGACTCTATTGTGTGTACACGGCGAACCTGCTGCCGGACTTTTAATGGGAAAACCGAGGCTGTAAAGCTGAAAAACAGCCGGACAATTTTTCAGACGGCCTTTGAGAAAGCAAGCTACCAACAGGAATCCCCATGCGTACCCTGAAAAACATTCTGACCCTGATGCTCAAAGAGTTCCGCAGCGTGCTGACTGATCCGGTGCTGATGGTGCTGATTGGGTATATCTTTACCGCCACGATTTATCAGATGTCACAGGTCGGATCGGATTTGAAAAACGCCACTGTCGGCATCATCGACCAAGACCGTTCGGTTTTGTCCATGCGTATCCGCGATGCCGTGCAGCATCCGTTTTTCAAACCGGTAGAGGACGTGCGGCGCGAGGATTCGGACGAATTGATGGACAAGGGCGAGTTCACCTTTATTTTGGAAGTGCCGCCCAATTTTCAGCGCGACATGGCGGCGGGGCGCAATCCTGATTTGCAGCTTTTGGTTGACGCGACGTCGATGACGCAGGCGGGGGTGGGCGCGTCTTATCTTTCGCAAATTATCAACCGCGAAATTTACGAATTCACCGGCGTGACGCGGCCGGAGTTAATCAACCCCGTCATCAATACTTATTACAATCCCAACGGCGAGAGCGCGTGGTTCATGCCGACTTCGCAAATCGGTTCGATGTCGTGTATGTTGCTGATTTTATTGACGGGGGCGGCGGTTATCCGCGAACGCGAACGCGGCACAATCGAGCATTTGCTGGTGATGCCGGTCAATGCGTTCGAACTGATGATGGGCAAAGTGCTGGCAAATGCCGCCGTGATTTGGGTGGCGGCGTTGTCGTCGCTGTGGTTTATCGTGCATTTGAGCATAGGCGTGCCGCTTATCGGCTCGGTGCCGCTTTATGCGGTGGGGCTGGCGTTGTTCCTGTTTTCGGTGGCGTCGCTGGGCATCATGATTGCTACATTCGCATCGACGATGGGACAGTTCGGTATGCTGATGCTGCCGGTGTATATCGTGATGAACCTGTTTGCCGGCGGCGCATCCCCGCGCAGCAACATGCCGCACGCGGCGCAACTGATCAGCGAATATTGGCCGCTGACGCAGTTCGTCAAATTCTCGCAAGACATCCTGTTCCGCGGCGCGGGGATTGAAATCGTCTGGGGACATATGCTGATCATGGGCTGTATCGGCGTAGGATTCTTATGGCTGGCATTGTTGCGGTTTCAAGGGATGTTGGAGAGACAGGGTTGATGAGGTCGTCAAGCCAACGATCGCTAAAAAGCAAACCTGACGGTTCGCTGCCCTCTCCCTAACCCTCTCCCACGGGGAGAGGGGATTGAGGATGCTGAAACCCAACTATGCTTTGGATTTCCAGCCAATTTGTACCTTCTTCCCGTGGGGAGAGGGGATTGAGGATACCGAACTCCAGCCATTTTTGGATTTCAGCCAATTTTGTCCATCCTCACCGTGGGAGAGGGGATTGAGGATACCGAACCCCAACCATGTTTGGGATTCCCGGCTAATTTGTCCCTTCCTCCCGCGGGGGAGGGAGTTGAGAATACGGAACCCCAACCGTGTTTGGGATTTCAGCCAATTTTGTCCATTCTCACCGTAGGAGAGGGGATTGAGGATACCGAACCCCAACCGTGTTTGGGATTTTCAGCCAATTTGTACCTTCTTCCAGTGAGAGAGGGCTTGAGGATACCGAACCTCAGCCATTTGGGGATTTCCAGCCAATTTTGTCCCCTCTCCCCGTGGGAGAGGGTTAGGGAGAGGGCGGTAAGCCGCAGGCTTACATTCAGGTTTCGCAAAAAATCTTCTGAAAGTTCGCTCCAACAGGAGATCGCGCATTCTGAAACCGTTGCGGCAAATTTTATTTGTGTGCAAGATAAACGAAAGGTCGTCTGAAAACGGTTTATCCTGTTTTCAGACGACCTTTTTACTTCCTTAACAACTTTACCTGACGCGCTTTACCTGCCCGACTGTACCCACACGTTTTGCAGGTAGGCGTAGGTCAGCTCGGCAGTGTCGGACACCAGCGCGATGTCGCTGCCCAAGTCTTCGGCTTTGCCCACGCCGATGGGCAAGGCGCCGGCGGCTTTGATGGCGGCGACGCCGGCGGCGGCGTCTTCGATGCCGATGCATTGGCGGATGTCTGCGCCCACGCCCTCGGCGGCGGCGAGGAAGATGTCGGGGGCGGGTTTGGAATGCGCGACGGCGGCAGGGTCGGCGACAGCGTCGAAGAAGTGGGTCAGCCCCATGCGTTCGAGCAGGAACGGGCCGTTTTTACTGGCGGACGCGAGGGCGATTTTTTTGCCGTTTGCTTTCAATGCTTCCAGCAGCGGCAAAATGCCAGGGTACACGTCTTCGGGTTTGACCGCCTGAATCATCTCCAAGTAGTTGTCGTTTTTGCGGCGGGTCAGTTCGGCGAACTCGGCTTCGCCGACGGTTTTGCCGCCGTGCGCGAGGATGCGTTTGAGCGAATCGTCGCGCGACACGCCTTTGAGCTGCTCGTTAAACTTGCGGTCGATGCTGATGCCCAGTTCTTCGGCGAGCTTTTTCCATGCGCGGTAGTGGTATTCGGCGGTGTCGGTGATGACGCCGTCGAGGTCAAACAGGACTGCGGTGAAAGTCATTTTGCGCCCTCCTTATTTTTCCAACGCGACGGTGTGGCTGCCGTTGAGCGTGATGTCTTTGCCGTACACCTGCAATTCGAGCGGCTCGCCTTTGAGCAGGGTGAAGACGACGTTTTCTTTACCGACGGCGACTTTAATCAGACGGCCGCGGTAGTTGATGTGGAAGGCATAGCCTGTCCACGCACTCGGCAGGAACGGTGCGAAGCTGAGTTTGCCGCCCCAGGTTTTCATTTGGGCGAAACCTTGGACGATGGCGAGCCACGAGCCGGTCATGGAGGTGATGTGCAGGCCGTCTTCGGTGTCGTTGTTGTAGTTGTCCAAGTCCAGGCGGGCGGTGCGCTGGTACATTTCCACGGCTTTTTCTTCTTTGCCCAGTTCGGCGGCAAGGATGGCGTGGATACACGGCGACAGCGAGCTTTCATGCACGGTCATCGGTTCGTAGAAGTCGAAGTTGCGGCGTTTTTCGTCCATGTTGAAACGGTCGCCGAAGAAGTAGATACCTTGCAACACGTCCGCCTGTTTGATGAAGGGCGAACGCAGGATTTTGTCCCACGACCATTTCTGGTTGAGCGGCAAATCGTCGGGCGAAAGCGCGGACACGGGGCGGATATCTTTGTCGAGGAAGCCGTCGTGCTGCACGAATACGCCGAGTTCTTCGTCATGCGGACGGTACATATTGGCGCTGATGTCCGCCCATTTTTCCAGCTCGTCGGCACTCACGTTCAAATCCGGACGCGGGTATTTCGCCAGGGCTTCGCGGGTGTAGTCCAATACCCATGCGGCGAGGGTGTTGGTGTACCAGTTGTTGTTGATGTTGTTTTCGTATTCGTTCGGGCCGGTTACGCCGTGAATCATGTATTTGCCGTTGCGTTTGGAGAAGTGGACGCGGTCCGCCCAGAAGCGGGACACTTCGACCAAGACTTCCAAGCCTTCTTTGGCAAGATAGCTTTCGTCGCCGGTGTAGTTGGTGTAGTTGTAGATGGCGTAAGGAATCGCGCCGTTGCGGTGGATTTCCTCGAAGGTGATTTCCCATTCGTTGTGGCACTCGATGCCCGTAAACGTTACCATCGGATAGAGTGCGCCCGCCAAGCCCTGTTCGCGCGCGTTGTGTTGCGCCTGCGGCAGTTGGTTGCGGCGGTATTGCAGCAGGTTGCGGGTAACTTCGGGTTCCGCCAGTGCGAGGTAGAGCGGCACGGCGTAGGCTTCGGTGTCCCAATAGGTCGCGCCACCGTATTTTTCGCCGGTAAAGCCTTTCGGACCGATGTTCAGGCGCGCGTCTTCGCCGTAGTAGGTGGAGAACAGTTGGAACAGGTTGAAGCGGATGCCCTGCTGCGCTTCGTTGCTGCCTTCGATGACCACATCGGCGATTTCCCAACGGTGCAGCCAACCTGCTTTGTGCGCCTCCAGCAAGGTTTCAAACGCAACGCCTGCGACTTTTTCCGACAAGGCGCGGCCGGCGGCTTTCACCGCTTCCAAACCCTGATAATCGCGGCTGGTGGTGATGATTACGCGTTTTTCAAAGGTTTCGGGCGTACCGCCGACTTCGGCTTCGAAAGAATTAGAGACCTGCCAGTCGGTTTGGCTGCCGCCGAGGGCTTTGAAACTGCCGGCGAAGGTTTGCTCGGCGTTGACGATGAATTGTTCCACGCCGAAGGGATTGGCGACGGTTTGGGTGGCAATGTAGGAGCGGTCGTCTGAAACGCCTTTGTCCAATACCTGCCAGAATTTTTCTTCGTAGTTGGAGTCTTCGTTTTTCACGTCGGCGTCGATGATGGAATCGATGCGGACTTGGTGGGTTTTGCCGTCAACGGATACGGCTTCCCAGCGGATGACCGCCAGCTCTTTTTGCGCGACGGACAGGAATTTGCACACATCGAAACGCACGCCGAACACGGTGAACGAGCGGCGCAACACGCCGTGCTGCATATCGAGTTCGACGGAGAAGCCGGCAACGTCGTTTTTCGCCAAATCCACTTCCTGCCCGTCGACAAAGATTTTAACTTTGCTGAAATTGAGCGCGTTGATGGCTTTACCGAAATATTTGGGGTAGCCGTTTTTCCACCAGCCGACGCGGGTTTTGTCGGGGAACCACACGCCGGCGATGTAGGTGCCCAAGTGGCTGTCGGCGGAGTAGGTTTCCTCAAAGCTGCCGCGCATACCCATATAGCCGTTGCCCAAGCTGGTCAGGCTCTCTTGCAGCCGTTTGTGTTCTTTTTCCAGTTTTGCCGAACGCAGCGTCCAAGGGCTGATTTCCATGATTCTTGTATACATCGTAAAGCTCCTGTTTTGATGGTTTTATGGCAAACCGTTTTGAAATACGGTTCGTCTTACTTAAATCAAATAAAGCGTCGGCAGAAGTTTCAGACGACCCTCCTGCCGATAAATGAAGAAAATTATGCGCCGCCGTGTGTTTCTTTAATCAGGAACACGGAAAACGCGCCCAGCAGCAGGACGACGCCCCCTACCAAGAACATATTGGCCTGCAAACCGCCCATCATCGGGAACAATATGAAGCTCAACAGCGAAGCAACAATCTGAGGCATACAGATGGAGCCGTTGAACAAGCCCAAATAAGTGCCCATGTGTTTGCCCGACAAGGCGTTGGTTACAATCGTCAGCGGATAAGTGATGATGCCCGCCCAAGCAATACCGATTAAGATGTAAGACAACACCAGCGCGTATTGGTTGCTGATGAAGAATACGGAGAAAAAGCCGAGCGCGCCCAAAGCCAGGCAGCTGAAATAACCCGCCTTAAGGTATCGATTGGGGATTTTCGCCAATACAAACGAACAAATCACCGCCGCAACCGACTGCACCGCCGCCAATACACCGTACCAGTTGCCCGCTTCCTGATAGCCTACGGAAGACGCATCGGTCGTGTGCCAGACGTTTTCCGCAATCGCGCCAGCGGAATAAGTCCACATATATTGGAAAGCGAACCAGCAGAAAAACTGCACCAGAGTGACCGTCCAAAACGCTTTAGGCGCGGTTTTCAAGAGTTCGAACCAGTTGGCTTTTTCCTGATTCGCTGCCACATCGATGCCGTGATAGCGGGCGTAGGTTTCCGGGTCGTATTCCTTCACTTTGAAAATCGTGAACGCGCTGGTAATCACCAACAACGCCGCGCCCACATAAAACGCCACGACCACGGTCTGCGGTACGACGCCTTTCTCGGCAGTATTCGCCAAACCGATATACGCAAACACAAACGGCAGAATCGCCGCCACAACCGCGCCCGTATTCGCCAAGAAGCTCTGAATCCCGTAGGCGTAGCTTTTTTGCTCCTCATTGACCATGTCGCCGACCATCATTTTAAACGGCTGCATCGCCATATTCGACGACACGTCCAACAGCGCAATCATCAGCGCGCCGAACGACAAAGCCGCCAGCGACGCATAACCGAAACCGAAGCTGCCCGAGTTCGGCATCAGAATCATCACAATGACCGCAATCAGCGTGCCGTAAAGCAGATACGGTAGACGGCGGCCGCCCAAGCGCGGCTTCCATGTGCGGTCGGAGTAATAACCGACAATCGGCTGCACCAGCATCCCCGCCAACGGCGGCAGGATAAAGAACCAGCCGAGGCTGTGCGGGTCGGCGCCGAGCGTCTGGAAGATGCGGCTCATCTGCGAGCTTTGCAGGGTAAAGGCCGTCTGAACGCCGAGAAAACCGAAACTGAGCATCCAAATCGTGCTTTTCGGCAGCGAGGGCAAGCCCTGCCGCGTAGGTTGCGTATTGTCCGACATGAGGTAGTCCTTTCGTTTTTTTGTAATAAAACCGGTTTCGGTAAACATCATCGAGCGATGGATACCGATAAAAAGGGGCGTGTTGTGACAGCGCATGATGTTGAGTCGCGCGGTTCAAGGGTCGTCTGAAAACGAAGACAGAAGACGGTTTCAGACGACCTGGTGTCCACATCACACTAAGCTATTTTTTAATCAACAGTTCGGGCAATTCAGCCCCATCGGTGCAATTTCGGTAACGCAGGCAGCGGTCAAACCATAATCATCGTTATGATGAAATCGGTTTGGGATAGGACATCGGGCTGCGAAGCGGCAAGAAATTGTTTAAGGAATTCAATTAAAGAGGAGGCGTCCTCACTTGGATAACAGTCGGATAAAACCATTTTCCGCGCTTGTCACAGATAGAAAGCGTAGTGTTCAAACATTTGTTTTCAGACGGTTTTGAGTAACGTGTCATCAGTAAAAACGCGCAGGGGATATTGTCGGAAGAGTAGGGTGGGCGCGATTTGCTGAGGGATGGTATTGTTGTTGTGAAGCATCTGGTATAGATAAGCGGGGTCATTATGTTTTAAAACATACATGCTGGCAAGTGGCTATCAGTACCATAGTTGACTATCCGCAAAGTTTGAGTCGAGAAGCAAAGAAACGGCTTGCAAGCTGTTTACTGATTCGTCCTATAGTGGATTAAAATAAAAATGAGACAAGGCGGCAACGCCCGCCGTGTACGG
>JVVZ01000411.1:0-6565 GCA_001062585.1 Neisseria meningitidis | reverse complement strand
CTTTGAGCTAAGGCGAGGTAACGCCGTACTGGTTTAAAGTTAATCCACTATATTGGTGGACGGGTAAAAGACGGCGCGGCAAGGAAACACAGTGCCGCGCTGCTTTTTTTTTGTAAAACATTATGATACTTCGTTTGCCAAAAAGTTTTTGACTCGGGACGGCAAAGGTCGTCTGAAACTCCCTTTCAGACGACCTTATATGCTTTTTTATACGCCTGCGGCTGCTTTCAATGCGGCAGCTTTGTCTGTGCGCTCCCAAGTAAATTCAGGCTCTTCGCGGCCGAAATGGCCGTAGGCGGCGGATTTGCCGTAAATCGGGCGCAAGAGGTCGAGCATTTGGACGATGCCTTTGGGGCGCAGGTCGAAATGTTCGCGAACTAAGGCAATCAGTTTGTCTTCGCTGATTTTGCCTGTGCCGAAAGTATCGATGGAAATCGAAGTCGGTTCGGCAACGCCGATGGCGTAGGAAACCTGAATCTGACATTGGGTTGCCAAACCGGCGGCAACGATGTTTTTCGCGACATAACGGCAGGCGTAAGCGGCGGAACGGTCCACTTTGGACGGGTCTTTGCCGGAGAATGCGCCGCCGCCGTGCGGAGCTGCGCCGCCATAGGTATCGACGATGATTTTACGTCCGGTCAGTCCGCAGTCGCCTTGCGGACCGCCGATGACGAAGCGGCCGGTCGGGTTGATCAGGTATTTGGTTTCGGCAGTCAGCATTTCGGGCGGCAGAACGGGCTTGATAATCTGCTCGATCACGGCTTTGCTCAATTCTTCATGGCTGATGGCAGGGTCGTGCTGGGTGGACAGGACGACGGTGTCGATGCGTTTTACTTTGCCGGTTTCGCTGTCGTAAACCACGGTCAGCTGCGCTTTTGCGTCGGGACGCAGCCACGGCAGGCGGCCGTCTTTGCGCAATTCGCTTTGACGCTGCATCAGGCGGTGGCTGTAATAGATGGCAAACGGCATCAGGGTCGGGGTTTCGTCGCAGGCGTAGCCGAACATCAGACCTTGGTCGCCCGCGCCTTGGTTCAGGTCGATGCCTTCGCCTTCGTTCACGCCTTGGGCGATGTCGGGGGATTGCTGGTCGTAGTACACGCCGACCGCGCAGCCGTTGGCATCAAAGCCCAGCTCGGACGAGTTGTAGCCGATGCGTTTGATGGTTTCGCGTGCGACTTTGATGTAGTCCACATGGGCGGTGGTGGTGATTTCACCCGCCAACACGCACAAACCGGTGTTTACCAGGGTTTCCGCCGCGACGCGCGCTTTGGGGTCTTGCGCCAAAACCGCATCCAAAATTGCATCGGACACTTGGTCGGCTACTTTGTCCGGATGGCCTTCGGAAACCGATTCGGAAGTAAACAGATATTCGCTCATTTCAATATTTTCCTTCAAAAACAAGCCGTCTGCTTTCAGACGACCTGTTGTCTCATCATACGTCCCACAACGGAAATCATAACAAAATTTCCACCTGCGCTCCATCCAAATGATAAATATTCCTACTTGGATAAAACGGTTCGGAATCCTGCCCGTACAGAACATACGGGCAAAAAAATTCCCGCATCAAGCGGGGGGATTTGAATTGCCCTCTCGGACCACATCGGCTTTGCAGCCGTCCACCTTACCTTTCCGTCTGAAAAGCAGGTTGGCATGGAATTCCCAACTCTTAATGCAGCGCGGATGTTAGCAGAAAAGCCCTTCCCCCGCAAGCCGCGCGCCCTTGCGTTTTACGTTACAATACGTCGTCTGAAAACACCCGAACACCCTATCATGCACCTGCCCTCCGCCATTCCCGCCCTTGCCGCCGCCCTCATCTTTACCCTGCCCTTGGGCGCATGCGGCAAAAAAACATCCGAACAAACCGTGCTTCAGGGCGAAACGATGGGCACGACCTATACCGTCAAATACCTTTCAGACGACCTCCCCAACCCGCCTGCGCCCGAAGCCGTGAAAAAGCAGATTGACGGCGCGCTCGAAGAAGTCAACCGCCAAATGTCCACCTACCGCGAAGACTCCGAAATCAGCCGTTTCAACCAAATGCGAGAAACCCGCAAACCCATGCCCGTTTCCGCCGATTTCGCCGCCGTTACCGCCGAAGCCTTACGCCTCAACCGCCTCACACAAGGCGCGCTCGACGTAACCGTCGGCCCGCTCGTCAACCTTTGGGGCTTCGGACCGAACAAAGAAATCACCCGCGAACCCACCCAGGCCGAAATCGACAAAGCCGCCGCCCAAACCGGTACGGACAAAATCATCCTCACGCAAGACGGCAAACAAGCCACGCTCGCCAAAACCCAACCCGAAACCTACCTCGACCTCTCCTCCATCGCCAAAGGCTTCGGCGTGGACAAAGTGGCAGGCGAACTTGAAAAACTCGGCATCCAAAATTACCTTGTCGAAATCGGCGGCGAGTTGCACGGCAAAGGCCGCAACGCCCAAGGCGAACCTTGGCGCATCGGCATCGAACAGCCCAACATCGTCCAAGGCGGCAACACCCAAATCGTCGTCCCCCTCGACAACCGCTCCCTCGCCACCTCCGGCGACTACCGCATTTTCCACGTTGACCCGCAAGGCAGGCGGCTGTCCCACATCATCGACCCCAAAACCCGCCGCCCACTGTCGCACCGCCTCGCCTCCATCAGCGTCATCGCCGACAACGCCACCACCGCCGACGGACTTTCCACCGGACTTTTCGTACTCGGCGAAACCGAAGCCCTCAAACTCGCCGAACAGCAAAACCTCGCCGTTTTCCTGATTATCCGCGACCAAAACGGCTACCATACCGAAATGTCCGGCGCGTTTAAAAAACTACTCCATTAATATCTACAGACTCATATCCATCCCACAGGAACACCATCATGAAAACCCTACTCCTCACCTTCGGCCTCTTCCTCCTCGTCATCCTCGGCATGGCGGTCGGCTACATTTTCTCCAAACGCACCATCAAAGGCAGCTGCGGCGGCATCTCCTCGCTGGGCATGAAAAAAGTCTGCGACTGCGACACCCCGTGCGACACGCTGCAAAAGAAACTGGACGAACAGAAACAGCAGGAAAGCAAAGGCATTACCGTCGATCACTGATTCTCGCCCGAATCAGGTTCAGCCTTGCTTTGAACTTGGCAACACAAAAGGTCGTCTGAAACCGCATATTGCAGTTTTCAGACGACCTTTTAAACATTCTTTGCATAGATCATTTAAATAGAAATTTACATCTCAATTATTTTAGAAGAACATCTAACTTTTTAAAAGTTAAGCACTTTTCTTACCAAACTAGATTCGTGCTCTAGCAAAATAACAAGTTAAAAGCCTATTTCATCCCTATCAAATATATCTCCTTGATTTTCATTTTCATACTTATTAAGTAACTCTTTAATCTTTTCATCTCTTTTTTTATCAAAGCCATAATCCCAAAAGAATTTATATGATAAGGTATCTTTTACTACTTTTTTAATGATATTATCACATTTCTCCTCAGGATTTAAAAGAGAAAAAACGATATTTTTATCATTGCAGATAGTATTAAGCTTATACCATCTATATGAAATTGGACCAAATATAAGACTAAATATAAGAACAAATATTAAAAAGGAATTTATTTCCGAAATATTCATATTACTCTCCTTATGTAAAGATTATATAATGTAAATTTGAATAAAGATTTCAATACTTTTCAAAGTATACCAGATATTATATCTTTTTTCGTAAATAAATGTAAATATATACGCTATTTATAATGATTTAAATATTATTTTTTGTAAAGTATAATGTATTTAATTAACTATGTTTTTTATATTAAGAACTAATAAAACCTTAATAACAACAAAATATATACAAAATATATACAAAATATATACAAAATATATACAAAATAAAAGGTTTATTTATCAAAAATCTTATCCAAAAAATTAAAACAAGCAAGTCTCAGTTTGTACAAATCTTCGTTTTATGAACTGCACACAAAAATTATCTAAACTTCAGAAGTTTCAGATGGTTTTACTATCTCCATACATATCAATCAAACTTCACTAGAAACGTAAATTCGACCTGCAAACAGAAGTTGACCAAACTTCAGCCACAGTATCTGAGAAACTTAAGCTGAAATCGACAAATATTTGGACAGCTTGAAAGAAAGACTAGAGAAAGGCAAAATTAGTCAAGAAGGCTACGAAAAAGGTCGTCTGAAAAACCTGAAACCTGTTTTTCAGACGACCTTTTGCTCCTCCTTACAAGCGCGTGACGCTCAAGACGCCTTTGACGTCGCCGAGACTGGCGAGGACGCGCGGGAGGTCGTTGACTTGTTTGACCTCGAGCGTGAACCTCATGCTGGCTTCCAAGTCGCGGGACTGGGTTTGCACGGCGGTAACGTTGAGTTTGTGGCGGGCGAGCGCGTCGGATACGTCGCGTAAAAGGCCTGAGCGGTCTTGGGCGCGGATTTCGACATCGACGGCGAACACTTGTCCTTCCTGCAACGCCGCCCAGCTTGCGTCCAACACTTTTTCAGGCGCTTGTTCGGCGAGGTGTTGGAAAGAGGGGCAGGTTTTGCGGTGGACGGAAATGCCGCGCTCGCGGGTAACGAAGCCCACAATATCGTCGGGCGGCGCGGGTTTGCAGCATTTGGCAAGCGTGGTCATCAGCCCGTCTTCGCCATCGATGAGCACACCGGTTTTGCCGCCTTTTTTGATTTTGGACTGTTTGACGATGGTGGTTTCGCTGACAGGTACAGGCGGCGGTTCGTTCAGCGTGCCGCAGGCTTTCTGGATGGCGCGGTTGGAAATTTCGCCTTGTCCGACGGCGGTGTAGAGGTCGTCGAGTTTTTTGTAGCCGAGGTTTTCGGCAAGCTCTTGCAGGTTGGGTTTGGGCGTGAGTTTGGCAAGCTGTTTGTCGAGTTGGACGCGGCCTTCTTCGCGCACGGTGTCGGCGTTTTGCTGGCGGATGTAGGCGCGGATTTTGCTGATTGCCTTGCTGGATTTGACCCAGCCTTCGTAGAGCCAGTTGACGGAAGGATGCCCTTCTTTGGCGGTAATGATTTCGACGCGCTGTCCGTTTTCGAGCGGGGTGGACAGCGGCACGATTTGCCCTTCGACTTTCGCGCCGCGGCAGCGGTCGCCGATGCTGCTGTGCAGGGCGTAGGCGAAGTCGATGGGGGTCGCGCCCGTAGGCAGGGAGAGGACTTTGCCGTGCGGGGTCAGGACGTAAATCGTGTCGTTGAAAAGCTCGGTTTTGAAGGCGGCGGCGAGGTCTTCCTTGCCGCTTTCCGCCATGTTTTCGCGCCAGTCCAAGAGTTGGCGCAACCAGGCGATTTTTTGTTCGTAGGCGGAATCGCCCTTGCCGCCCTCTTTATAACGCCAGTGGGCGGCGACACCGAATTCGTTGAATTGGTGCATATCGAAGGTGCGGATTTGCACTTCCACGCCTTTGTCTTCCGGGCCGACAATGACGGTGTGCAAACTTTTATAGCCGTTGCCTTTGGGGTTGGCGATGTAGTCGTCGAACTCGCCCGGGATGGGCTGCCAGAGGCTGTGGACGATACCCAGCGTGGTGTAACACTCGGGGACGGTATCGACCAGAATCCGCACGGCGCGGATGTCGAACAGCCCGTCGAAGCTGAGTTTTTTCTTCACCATTTTTTTGTAAATGGAGTAGATGTGTTTCGGGCGGCCGGCGACTTCAAAATGGACGTTGTATTTTTTGAGCTCCGCGCGCAGGATGTTGAGGAAGTTTTCGATGTATTCGAGGCGTTCGGTGCGTTTTTCGTCCAAAAGCAGCGCGATTTCGCGGTATTTTTCGGGTTCTTGATGGCGGAAGCCGAGGTCTTCGAGCTGCCACTTGAGCTGCCACACGCCCAAACGGTTGGCGAGCGGGGCGAAGATGTCGAGGGTTTCTTTGGCGACGGCGCGTTTTTCGGGGCTGTCGGGGATATTGCTGAGAAACTGCATGGTGCGGGTGCGCATGGCGAGTTTGATCAACACGACGCGGATGTCGGTCACCATCGCCAGCAGCATTTTACGCATGGTTTCGGCTTGCTGGGCGCGCTCTTCGGAAGTGGCGAGGCTGTCGACACGGGCGAAGTGGGTGAGTTTCTGCACTTCGTCCACACCTTTGACCAGCTCGGCGACGGTGCTGTTGCAGCGTTCGGAAACCAAGAGATTCCAGTCGGAAACGTAGCGTCCGATGTCGGCAAGCAGGGTGGCGGCGACGGCATCGGAGAGCAGGTCGAGTTCGTTGACCATCTGCGCCGCGCCGAGGAAATGGTCGAGCAGCGGCTCGCCGTACGGCGTAGCGGCATCGGCGGGATAGTGTTCCTGCGCCAGAGACCATGCGGCACCGATGAGGTTTTTATCGTTGTCCGGCAGCGCGGCGCAGTAGCTGTCGAACCATTCGCGCAATTCTTGCGGAGTCGCGCTTTGCGTGTCTTGAATCGGGCTGGTGGCGGTCATGATGGTGTCTTTTCGTTTCGATAAAAACAGGTTTATTGTAACAGGTTGCCAAAGGGATTTGCGGGCTGTTTTGCGGGATATAGTGGATTAACTTTAAACCAGTACGGCGTTGCCTCGCCTTAGCTCAAA
>JVVZ01000410.1:0-4476 GCA_001062585.1 Neisseria meningitidis | reverse complement strand
GCAGGCGGGAATCCATCGGAAACCCTAAGAAACAGATATTCAAAAACAGTTGCCAAAATTCAAAAGTTAATTCCCGCCTGCGCGGGAATGACGGCAAACAAATATCCCGTCGGATATGGATATTCGCCCTCCCCAAACTGCAACCACACAACCCGTAGCGTGGGCTTCGCCCACGAACCCCACAAATACAAAAAGGTCGTCTGAAACCCAACTTTCAGACGACCTTCTTTCTAATCCCATCTACTTCATCGCAGCCTTCAACGCAAACGCTGCCAGCAGTGCGCCGAAGCGGTATTTGCGCGGAATGGCGAGTCCTGCCGTTTTATACAGCAGGCTTGTCTGCGTCAACTCGTTGCCCAAATCCAGCAGCTTCATCAGCGTGTCCGACTTGCGCTCTTCCTGTTCCTTCAATTTACGCTGTTTCAAATACGATGCCTCAATCCTCAGGCGGACGAGTTTGGCTTCCAGTTGCAGCAGTTCGCGTGCTTCATCGCGTTCCGTTTTATTCATCGTCCCCTCCTTCCTGCATATCTTGACCGCGCAGGCAGGCGATGTCTGCCCGGATGTCCTGCAAGGTTGCCGCGATTTGGTTGTTTTGGCTGCGCCAATCTTTTGACACTTTACCGAACAAAATTGCAATGACAATTAGGCTGAGGGCGGTTATCCCGAAAAATACCCATATCGCCGCGGTATCCGACAACGCGCGGTTTAGCCCGAACAATAGGCTGATGAATGCAATCAGCAGCAATATGCCCGATACGACCAGCCATATGATGATGCGGAACACGTTTTCCGCCTGCTCCGCCAAATCCAGATTCAAAATCTGCAACCGCAGCAAAAGCAAATCGATACCTTGATTCAGCAGCGTTTTCGTATGTTCGATATTTTGTCTGATACCCATATTCCGATTTCCCTGATTGCTCCGAAACGGATAATCCGAAGGCTTTGGGGTCGTCTGAAACCTTTGCCGCCCCTCATAAGCAAACGCCGCCGGAACAAGATTTTGGGAAATCGTGTCCGGACGGCATTCCTGTTTGGCCGATTATCGGCGGTTCAGCAAGACGCCAACGACCAAGCCTGCCAGTGCGGCAAAGCCCATTGCGTAATAAGGTTTGTCGTGTACGGCTGCATCGGCTTGGCGTGCGCCGCGTTTGATGCGGTCACCCGCTTCTTCTCCAAACTCGGCAAAGCGTTTTTTGCCTTCTTTGAAACGCTCTTCTGCCAATTCTTCAAATTCGTCGTATTTTTCGCGCGCGCGGTCGGCATGATGTCTGATGCGCTCGCCTGCTTCGTCTTCAAAACGATACAAACGCTCTTTGGCGGCTTCGAGTTTTTCCTGCAATTTGGCTTTGGCTTTTTTACCTTCTTCCGAGCCGGCTTCCACACCTTTGGTGTACAGCTCTTCAACATCGTTCATTACATCTTGAATGTCTTTCAACAAAGCTTCTTTGCGGGATTCAAAATCATGTTTTTTCATTACCTTCTCCTTGATGTCCTTACCGTTGAAATAACAGATTGTTCATCTGTTAATCGATTATAACCCCTTTACACTTCTGCTCAAGTCAATTCGGCTAAAGGTGGTTTGAAAACATGTAAAGATTGACGCGGGAGATAAAAAGGTCGTCTGAAAACTTTCAGACGACCTTTGGGCCTTTTTAAAACTTTTCTATCATACAAACTGCTTCTTGGCGGAAGAGTTCCGTGCAAACAGCCTACCACTTAATTTTCAAGGCAACAGAGGCATTGCGCGGCTTGCCGTAGAAATTGCTGCGGGAGTTGGTGTAATAGCGTTTGTTGGTCAAGTTGCCGACGTTGACCGCCAGTGCGGCGTGTTTGTTGATTTTATAGCGCGCCATGACGTTCCATATCGAGTAGGAAGGCTGCCACAGGGCTTTGGGCTTGTCGGAAACGTAATATTGCCCGTTGGAAAGACCATGCCCCCAAGGTTTGGGCTTGGTGCCGCTGACCCAACGCATCCCCACCCCCATCGTCAGCTTGGGCGTAAAGTCGTAGCTGGTGAAAAATTTGAAGGTTTTATCCGGCGCGGTATAGGTGCCGCCGTACTCCAGATTCATGTCGTCCCCCAAGTCGTTGGAGGAGTTGGGCGCGTCGTAAGGTTTGTCTATCTTCAGTTTGACAAAGCCCGCCTGCATCCGCCATTTCGGGGTAATCTGTCCGGCAAGGTTAATGTCGAACCCCCTGCTGGTATAGCCCTTACCCGTACCGTATTCCCAATCGCCTTGGAAGCACCACGGTTCGTTGCCGTTTTCCCCGCCGTATTTCCATTCGTAGCAGCGCGAGCCTGTAGGTTCGAGCGTGGGGTAATTTTTCTGAGTCATGGTGAAGTAAGACAGGGCAAAATTCAGCTTGTCGTTCCACAAGCCGCCTTTGATGCCGACTTCTTTGGAATTGCCGGTAATCGGCGGCAGCCATCCGCCGCCCTCGCCATAGGCCGGCCGATTCCTTAAGACATTGTTAGTTTTCAGGATGCCGGTATAGCTGGCGTAGGCATTGATGGTCGGCGTCAGTTCTACAATCACGCCGCCGTACGGGACGAATTTGCGCACCGTATCATGATACATACTGCTTTTATTGTGATCGGGGGCGTACCCTTCGTCGGGCATTTCAACCGTATCGTCCGTTATCACGTTGTTTTTGTTTTTGTAAAACGACCATTTCCCGCCCCCTTTGTCCCGCCATGTCAGCCAACGCCCGCCTACCACCGCCGTCAGCCACCTGGCCGGTTTGAGCTTCAGGGCAAAATAGGGTCCGTATTGCTCCGAAGCCAAATGATCGCGGGAAATCAACCCGTCAGGTCCCAATTTTTTCTCCCAAGCCCGGTTGTACCCCAACATGGGATAGCTGCCGTTATTCCAGTAATCAAGCGGAATCGCCTGCCATAAATAGAAGTTACGGTCTATCGGTTCTCCCGTCATGGCTGCAATACCTGTAGGTTTGGCATCATCGACATTCAATTCGCCGCTGCTGCTGAAATTATAATCGTCCCTCGTCTGGGTATGGCGGATGCCGCTAAAACCGACAATAAACTGCTGGTCCTGGTCAAAAAGTTTGAAACGGCTGTCCAGATGGATATCGAACGCCTTGTCGTCGTATTTGTCGCGTTCGCGGCCGAAATCGTAAGTTGCCGCGTTAAATTGCGGCGCGTAGCCGTTTACCCCCATATCGCCGTAACGCAAGTCGCTTTTGGTGCGACTGCGGGTATAGGCAGTTTGCAGCTTGATATGGTCGTTGAAATGATGTTTGTATTCGGCAAACATATTGTCGCTGGTGGCTTTGTTAAACGCCCATTCCGCCCCGTTGTTGAAGCTCGGGGGAACGTCGCGGGCATCTATCCAGTGCGTCGGGGAATCCCCCAACTCGAAATCATAATCCTGGGTAACTTTCGAATAACGCATCAACCCCTTGGTCGGCGCACCGGTAATGTTGCGGTGCTGACGGCTGAAGCCAAACGTAAAGCCGTCTTTGTCAGTTGGCGTCCAATCGAATACAGTGTAGAAGGCATGGGATTTGCGTTTGATTCTGTCCATAAAGCTGTCGCCGTCCTCCCATGTTCCGACGACGCGGCCGCGCAGGGTTTGGGATTTGTTCAACGCACCGCCGTAATCGAATTCGACACGTTTGTTGTTCCAAGAACCGTATTTCAGGTTCAATTCCCCCGCACTTTTCGCTATTGGGCGTTTGCGCACAAAATTGACGCTGGCCGCCGGATCACCCACTCCGGTGCTCAGCCCGTTCGAACCTCGGATGATTTCCACCCTGTCGTAAAGATAGCTGTCCTGCGCGGCAATGAAGCGCGGCCCGCCGAGCAGGTATTTATTGGCCAGCACACCGTCAAGCTGGTAATTATCGACGGGGAAGCCGCGCGAATAATACTGTGCTTCGCCCATGCCGGTAACGGAGTCCTGCAAGACGGTAATACCCGGCGTTTCTTCCAGCACCTGATCAAGGTTCTGCAAATTCTGATCCTGCATCTGCTGCTGGGTGAAAACGGTTACACTTTGCGGGGTTTCTTTGAGTTTCAAGTCAAGTTTGGTGGCCGAGGTGCTGCCTTTGACGGTGTAGTTGCCATTACTCTGGGCGGGTGTATTTCTTGCCCCCTTTACGGTAATTTCGTTCAGATTGACTTTATCGGGTACAGTTTGAGCATATGCGGATGAAAATGCAAAAGCGATGACGATACTCAAACAGTTAGGCTGCCACAGGCTGTTCATAACTGCTCCTTAATGGGAAATGAATTCAGATATGAGTAAGGTCGTCTGAAAAAGTAAGATAGGAAGATGTTGATATGATTGATTTGTTTTTGAGAATGATTATATATTGAATAAAAATTAAAGATAACACTGCAAAGTATAGAATATCCGACAATTTATGTAGCTTATGCGACAATCTGTACGATATAGTGGATTATAGTGGATTAACTTTAAACCAGTACGGCGTTGCCTCGCCTTAGCTCAA
>JVVZ01000409.1:0-387 GCA_001062585.1 Neisseria meningitidis | reverse complement strand
TTCAATCAGGCCGCCGTTGCATGGTCAAGATTCGATGTTATCCGTGCGCCGCCGTTTTCATTCTGTTGACATTTATTGTCACTTTGTAACAATTTCATACGGACATAAATGAAAGCAATGGTATATCGTCTTCAGGCAAGCGTGTGTTTGGCACGGGTAAAATCGCGTTACTGGTTGTTTCTTTTGATGTTTAATCAAATTTTGGGTGAAACGTAAATTTCTCGGTTGAATTTCATGCAAGTTTTATGCCAATTTTTTGAAGAGGTCGTCTGAAAACCATATTTCGCCGTGTAATTCGGTTTTCAGACGACCTTTTTGAATGGGAGCGGATACTATAGTGGATTAAATTTAAATCAGGACAAGGCGACGAAGCTGCAGACAGTACAG
>JVVZ01000408.1:0-9115 GCA_001062585.1 Neisseria meningitidis | reverse complement strand
GAGCGCCTGAAAAGGCTTTTATGAGTGTCCAAGATTTGGGGGCCAGTTCAGTTTCAGACGACCTTTTGCATGGAAACCGGATTAATCGTTTGCCGCATCATCGGCTGGTGTTACCGGTTTGGATAGGGGTGTATAAATAAAGGTCGGCAGTTTCGCCGGCAGAGGTATTGGAGGCATCTGCCCCGGCTTCGGCAGGCAGGTCGCTGTCCACCAATTCGTCGATGTCGATATTGTCATCCTCGCCTTGCGGTAATGTCCCGCCGGTTTGGCGGCTGCGCACTTTCATGTAGAGGTCGCGGGTGTAGCTGTATTTGTCGATGGCGGCGTCTTCCAAACCGTCGGTCAGGTCAAGCAGGGCTTCGCGGGTGTTGACGATGTTCAAGCCGGTGGTACTCCAGCGGCCTGCGGGGGTGTGGAACAAGGCGCTTTTGACGGGATAGACGGTGGTAATGGCGTTGCCTGCGGTGTCGCGGACGGTGGAGGGGCCGAGCAGCGGGACGACGAAGTAGTTGCTGTTTTTCCAGCCCCATGTGGCGAAGGTGTCGCCGAGGGTGTTTTTGTTGTCGGGAACGCCGCCTGCGCCTGCGACGTCAATCAGGCCGCCGAGTCCGAAGGTGGTGTTGATGCCGACGCGGACGAGGTCTTCGCTGGCGCGTTTGACATCGAGGCGCAAGACGTTGCTGCCGAAGCTGACGACGTCGCGCAGGTTGTTGAAGAAGTTGCTCACGCCGGTGCGGACGGGCTTGGGCGTTATTTTGCGGTAGCCGCGTGCGACGGGGGCAAGGACGTATTGGTCGGCCTTGTCGTTGAATTTGAAGACGGCGCGGTTGTAGCCTTCGTAGGGGTCGGCGGGGTTGTTCTCGGCAAATGCGGGGGTTGAGGTCAGGCCGATGAGGAATAGGAGTGAAGCGGTGGTTTTTTTCATGGGTTCAACCAGTCTTTGATTTCGTAAAGCTCGGACAGGGTGCGTACGGATTCGGGTATGCCTTGCAGGCTGATTTTTCCGTTCGGGCGGCGCAGTGCGTCAAGCAGCAGGGACACGCAGGCGGAATCGGCGCGCCCGACGCCGCTCAAATCGACCGCGCGGGTATCTTTCAGACGACATTGCTGTCTGAAGCGGGTAAAGGCGGCGGCGGTCAGGGTTTTGACGGTTACGTCGCCGCTGATGTGCAGCGTACCGTCGCGAAGTTCGGTTTGCATGGCTGTCTTGTCAACTTAATCTTGGATGATAAAACCTGAAGGTCATGGTGTGCGAAAGCCATGTCGTCTGAAAACGGACGGCATGGCTTGTCTTTGCATTATTTGCTGCCGTTTTTGGCTTTCAGCTCGGCAATCAGTCCGTCTATGCCTTTGGTTTTGATGGTTTCGCCGAATTGGTTGCGGTACACGGTTACCAGGCTCGCGCCTTCGATGGCGACGTTGTAGGCACGGTATTTGTTGCCGCTTTGGTAGGTGGTGAAGTCCATGTTGACGGGTTTTTGACCGGGTACGCTGACTTCGGCGCGGACGATGATTTCTTTGCCGCCTTTATTTACAACGGGGTTGTCTTTGACGTTGACGCTGGCGTTTTTGAATTTCAACATGGTGCCGGAGTAGGTGCGGATCAGCAGGGTTTGAAATTCTTTGGTCAACGCTTGTTTTTGCGCGTCAGACGCGGTACGCCAAGGGTTACCGACTGCCAGCGCGGTCATGCGTTGGAAATCGAAATAGGGAATCGCGTAGGCTTCGGCTTTGTGGCGGGCGGTGTTGGCATCGCCGCTTTTTAAGATGCTCAATACTTGAGTGGCGTTTTGACGGATTTGGTTCACTGCGTCGGCAGGGGCGGCAACCGCCATGCTGATGCTCAAGATGCCGATGCTCAGTGCGCTGATGAAAGAGGTTTTTTTCATGATTAAGTGTCCTAGTATCAATATGATGGTGTACGTTTATTCGGTAGTTTTTGCTGCATCGTTGCCGCCTGCCGCGTTTTTCTCGGCGAAGCTGGTTATGAATTTACCGATCAGGTTTTCCAGAACCATGGCGGAGCTGGTAACGGAAATGGTATCGCCCGCGGCAAGATTATCGGTGTCGCCGCCTTGTTGCAGGCCGATATATTGTTCACCCAACAGGCCGGAAGTCAGGATTTGCGCGGAAACGTCGCTGCTGAACTGATATTTGCTGTCCAAATCGAGGCGGACTTTCGCCTGATAGGATTTCGGGTCAAGCTCGATGGAGCCGACGCGTCCGACCAATACGCCCGCGGATTTGATCGGCGCGTTGGCCTTCAAACCGCCGATGTCGCTGAAATCGGCATATACGGTATAAGTCTTGCCGGAATTGCCGAACGCCGCGCCGCCCGCCACGCGGAAAGCGAGAAAACCGACCGCTGCCACGCCGAGCAGGACAAACAGTCCGACCCAAAATTCCAATACATTCTTTTTCATTAAAGTTCCTTGAATATCCAATGTTCTTTGTTTCGTTTTCAGACGACCTGTCAATCCGTAAACATCAATGCGGTCAACACAAAGTCAATCGCTAAAATCGTCAGGGCGGACGAAACCACCGTACGCGTGCTGGCGCGCAAAATGCCTTCCGAGGTCGGGACGCAGTGGAAGCCCTGATGCACGGCAATCAGCGTTACCGCCACGCCGAACGCGGCGGATTTGATCAGACCGTTGATTACATCGTAATGGATCGTGATGTTGTTTTGCATTTGCGACCAGAAAATGCCGCTGTCCAAGCCCAGCCAGGTTACGCCGACCAAATACGCGCCGTAAATCCCCGCCACGTTGAAAATCGAAGCCAAAAGCGGCATGGAAAACACGCCCGCCCAAAAGCGCGGCGCAACCACGCGGGCGACAGGGTTGACCGCCATCACGTTCATCGCTTCGAGCTGTTCGGTCGTTTTCATCAAACCGATTTCGCTGGTCATCGCACCGCCCGCGCTGCTGGCAAACAGAATCGCCGCCAACACCGGACCCAGTTCGCGCAACAGCGAAGCCGCGACCATATAGCCCAAAATATCGGCGGATTTGAATTTCGACAACTGCGTATAGCCCTGCAAACCCAAAACCATGCCGACAAACAGCCCTGAAACGGCAACAATCAACACCGACAGCACGCCGGCAAAATACACTTGGCGCACGCTCAGGCGCGGACGGACGAAAGCCGTACCGGATTTCGCCAGAATGTTCAGCAGAAACAGCGTAATACTACCGAGAGATTGAATAAAGCCGAGGGTTTTCGCCCCGACGGAACGGATAAAATTCATAGGTTTCCATTACGGATTAACGGGTTTCAGACGACCTTGTAGGATGATGGTGATGGGTCGTCTGAAAAATGATTTCGGCTTCAGGCAACAACGGTTCAAACGGTTCAGACGACGTCTGCAAACCGAGGTCGTCTGAAAACTACCCAAGCAAATCTTGCTGCAACGACGTTTGCGCCGGATAGCGGTATGCGACGGGGCCGTCTGCCAGCCCGCCGACAAACTGGCGCACCCAAGGCGAATCCAGTTCGCGCATCTCCTGTGGCGAGCCGGAGAACATAATTTCGCCGTGCGCCAAGAAAATCACTTGATCGACGATTTCCAAAGATTTTTCAATGTCGTGCGTTACCATAATGCTGGTCGAACGCAAAGCCTTGTTGACGCGGCTGATCAAGTGGGCAATCACGCCCAAGGAAATCGGGTCGAGGCCGGTAAACGGCTCGTCGTACAACATGATTTCAGGGTCGAGCGCGATCGTGCGGGCAAGCGCGACGCGGCGCGACATCCCGCCAGAGAGTTCAGACGGCATCAGATTTTCCACTCCGCGCAGACCGACCGCGTTCAATTTCAACAAGACCAAATCGCGGATAACCGCTTCCGGCAGGCGCGTCAGTTCGCGCATCGGAAAAGCAATATTGTCGAATACTGACAAATCGGTAAACAGCGCGCCATGCTGGAACAACACGCCCATGCGGCGGCGGTGTTCGTACAATTCATCAGCCGAAAAACCCGCCAAATCACGTCCTTCAATCAAAACCTTACCCGACTGAGGATGAATCTGACCCGTAATCAGCCGCATCAGCGTGGTTTTGCCGCTGCCCGAACCGCCCATCACGGCGGCGAAGTTTCCTTGGGGAATGCTGAAATTGATATTGTTCAGAATCGGACGGTCGCCATACGCGAAGGCAACGTCTTTCATTTCGATGAAGGGTACGGAACTCATGAAAGGGAAGATAAGGCGGGATGTATTTTAATTACTTGCATTGTAAAGCTTATCAAGGTGTCGGGCAATTTTCAGACGACCTTATCAAGAAAACGTCTGTTAAGAAGCGTGAAAATCATGTGTTTGGCAGAAATTTTAAGACCATTGGAATGGTTAAGGTTGAAGTCTTGCAACCTGTTGTCTTCATTTCAGAACGGGGCGCGTTACAGAACTTAATAATCCTAAACATACCGTTTTTCGCCAGCGCGTGAAATTTTAAATTTATGGCAAGATTTTGTAGGCAAAGACACAACATTCTACAAACAAAACTTACATTTCAAATAATTTTGTGAAAGCCATCCCCTTTAAACAAACCGGTCTGCCTGCAAAACAAAATTTGTTTCACAGGCAGACCGATAATTGACTGCGTCAATTAAGCAGCGATTTTTTCGCACTCTTTGATGCAGGCAAGGCAAGACTCATAGCATTGTTTGCATTCTGCGTGGTGGCCTGCGTGTTGTTTGCACGCTGCGGCACATTGTTTGCACGCCTCAACACAGACTTTTGCCAAAGATGGGGTCAGCGGAGAGTTTTGGGCGGCAAGGTTTTGCAGCGCGCCGCACAATGCCAGCATTTGGTTGACACCTGTTGCGCAATCTTTCATAGAAGTATCGCCTTGGCTCAGCAGTCGGATGCAGTGTGCCAAACAGATTTGACCTGCTTCAACACAGTGGGCAGCCGCTTTTCTGGCTGCTTCATAGGTTTTGGACGCAGCAGCAGGGGCAGCGTGGGAATGGCCTTTATGGTCATGATGTCCGTGGGCGCGGGCGAATGAAGCGGCGGCTGCCAAAGAAACGGCTGTACCACCCAAGAATTGACGACGGTTCATACTGTATTTCCTTATGTAATCATTGATATGAAGTGAAACATAACGAATCGCTAAAATCGAAGACAGCAACTTTCTGCGCATCATTGATGTCGTCTGAAATCAGCCGTTTATGAAATTTTGAGCGATTGCACTACACTTACCGTCGCAATCCTATCATTCAACGGTTCGACAGACAATAAATCGAAAGTTGATAAATAATCAATGAAGTTATTTTATTTCTTATGTTGTTTACACAGCCTGAAACCGGCTCTGTTCAAATTTACTATGGCAAATCATTAAATTCCAAAATCCATTATCTTGCAGAAGTTGGTTTTATCCGGTTTTGAAGTGGTGAAAATCAAATCAAACGGTAAAAGGGGCAGGCAAAGATTCGGCATCGGTTTCAGAAGCAGTCTTTTATGTAAATTTATGATTGCGGCACTTTAAAATGCTTTGAACGCTACCACTTATCCTCAAACGGCGACGTAGGCATATTTTTATGCCCAAGCCAATAATTTGCTGATAGAATCAGGACTCTTTTTGTTTTCACACATTTTTTCAGGAGCAAACGCCATGCGAAACGACGTTTACGACTATCCTCTTGCAGGACAAGTTTCCCAAAACATTGTCTTGCAAAAAACTTACCGCCTGCTGGGTTTGTCTTTCATTCCCGCTATTGCCGGCGCATTTGCCAGCAGCGCTTTGAACCTAAACCTGTACGCTATGTTCGGCGCACGCTGGATGGGTTTTGTAGCTGTATTGGCATTCTTCTACGGTATGATTTTCCTTATCGAGAAAAACCGTTACAGCAATACGGGCGTTGTCTTGTTGATGATTTTCACCTTCGGTATGGGTGTGTTGATCAGCCCGTTGCTGCAATATGCGCTTGCTATCCGTAATGGTACTCAAATCGTAGGTGTTGCCGCAGCCATGACCGCCGGCGTATTCTTTACGATGGCAGCGATGGCACGCCGCACAACGATGAATATGAACTCGCTCGGACGCTTCTTGGCAATCGGCGGTGTGGTTCTGATGATTGCAGTGGTTGCTAACTTCATTCTGCAAATTCCGGCTCTGAGCCTGGCTATTTCCGGCGCGTTCGTTGTGTTCAGTTCGCTGGTTATTATGTGGCAGGTGCGTACCGTGATTGATGGTGGCGAAGACAGCCATATCAGCGCAGCCCTGACCATTTTCATCTCGATTTACAATATTTTCAGCAGCTTGTTGCGCATCTTGTTGGCATTCACCAGCGACGATTAATTGCTTAGATTCTGATATCGAGGTCGTCTGAAATATGAAAAGGTTTCAGACGACCTTTTTATATCCGTAGGTTTTGGTTGTGTGGATTTGCTTTAAATCAGATGGGTAATCATGCGGCGGTTCGTCAGGGGGTAGAAAGCTGATTGGCTTGGTGTTTGGTGTGGGGCGAAACATTGCTGAGAGGCAAATTTGATGGACTGTATAGTGAATTAAAATAAAAATGAGACAAGGCGGCAACGCCCGCAGTGTACGGGTAGTACATAAGGGCGTTGGCAACGCTGTATCATTGCAATTTTAATCCACTATATTTGGGAAAATTAAAGGTTTGGCTGGAACTTCGATGTTTGAAAAAAATGTTTGCTTCAAACTTGTACAGCGTAATGCTGTATTGAGTTAGCTTGTTGAAGGTGCATCATTGGATTTTGCTCTTGTGAAAACGAAACGCGGTTTCTGCCGATGAGAAGCGTTTCATCATAAACGGCGTCGTTTTCAGACGACCTTTATGACCCATATAAAAAACGTCGTCTGAAATTTTCAGACGACGTTTTGTTGTCGGCAATCAATCAATATTTATTGATGTTGCTGTGGATATTGTATTGGTTGTGTTCCGTATCGTGGGAATCTTGCGGTTCGTTGCGGACGTGCGGTTTGTCGTCAGACATGTTGTCCAAGTCGCGGCCGGGTTCGGATACGGTGTCGCCGATGTTGATGCTGGTCAGGTTTTCCAAAATGATGGCGGACGAGAGATGTTCGCCAGTGCGGTATACCATAGCCAATGCGGTTTCTTCGGCAGGGATGGAAACATATTTAACGATGTTCTTACGGCCTTTTTTGCCTTCTTCCAAATCGACTTTCACTTGGCGGTCGCGTTTGTAAATGCTCAAGACCGTGCCTTTGTCCAAGCCGTCGGCGGAACCTTTGTTCAGGGTAACGGTTTGGAATTGTCCGGCTTCGTGTACGCCGTCGAGGATGGAGATGACTTTACCGTCGATGTGTTGCGTCGGCGCGTGCGGCATGATTTGGAAAGGCTCGGTTTCGCCGTCCATTTTCAGCAGGAAGTCGCCTTTGCGGATTTCGGAAACGGCTTCTTCCACAATCATAGGCTGCGCGGTTTGGGTCGGTACTTTCGCCAGCGGGTGCAGGCGGGTGTAGTATTCGCCGTCTTTCAGGTATTTGCGGTCTTCGTCGGAAGCGGAGTCCAGCGCGCTGTTGGTGTAGGGCAGGGTGCTGACGATGCCGCTGAAGACGACTTCTTGACCGAGGTATTTACGGGTATCGGGATCAGTCAGGTCCTTGACGGCGCGGTAAACCAGATAGCGGCCGGGTTCGGTAACGCCGTAGGCGTACACGCGTTCGCCTTTGCTGTACATGATGCGGTTGTCAGGGCCGTCGATCAGGCGCGGTGCGTCTTGGGTCTTCATTTGGTCGATGAACTGCGGATGTTGCATGAACATGCGGTAGAAGTTTACGTTGACGGTTTGGATGCCGTAGCCTGAAGAGGTTTCGCGGACGCGCGGGCTGAGTTTGATGACCGGAATGCCGTCATTGCCTGCGGAGCCGTTTTCGAAGCCCAGTTGCGGGCGGCCGTTGACGTAGCGCAAAACCAACACCTGACCCGGATAAATCAGATGCGGATTACGGATTTCGCCGCGGTTGGCGCCCCAAAGGCGGTTCCACTGCCACGGGCTGTACAGATATTTGCCGGAGATGCCCCAGAGTGTGTCGCCGTTTTTCACGACGTAGCGTTGCGGCGCATCGGGGCGCACTTTTAATGAAGCTGCTTGAGCGTGGGCGGAAATTGCCATGCCCGCGACACAAAGCAGGGTTATAATACGTTGTTGCATAACCGTTCCCCTTGAAATTGATTCGGTTTGTCTTTAAATGATAAACGGAGAAAATGAAATGGCCGGGAGTTTGCAAAAAACCGCCGTCCCCCTTTAAAAAACGTCAATAGGCGTTTCGTGCGCATTGAACAGAAATTCATTGACGCATATTTTATCATTGAATGTTAGTGTCATCACGGGAATTGTGAAGACAGGCGCAAAATTTGTATGAAAACACACACAATCTGCTGCCGGACGCGTTTGAATGCGCGTCCCAAGTATTGAAAAACGAAGAGAAAATTATGGCTTTACTGAATATCCTGCAATATCCCGACGAGCGTCTGCACACCGTGGCGAAGCCTGTCGAGCAAGTCGATGAGCGCATCCAAAAGCTGGTTGCCGATATGTTTGAAACCATGTACGAAGCGCGCGGCATCGGGCTGGCGGCGACGCAGGTCGATGTGCATGAGCGCGTGGTTGTGATGGATTTGACCGAAGACCGCAGCGAGCCGCGCGTGTTTATCAACCCCGTCATTATTGAAAAAGACGGCGAAACCACTTACGAAGAAGGCTGCCTGTCCGTGCCGGGCATTTACGACACCGTTACCCGCGCCGAACGCGTCAAGGTCGAGGCTTTGAACGAAAAAGGCGAGAAATTCACGCTGGAGGCGGACGGGCTGTTGGCGATTTGCGTGCAGCACGAGTTGGATCATTTGATGGGCATCGTTTTTGTCGAACGCCTGTCGCAGCTCAAACAGGGTCGGATTAAGACCAAACTGAAAAAACGTCAGAAACACACCATCTAAAAGCCGAATGATACGGTCGAACAGGTCGTCTGAAAGAGGAAAACGGCAGCAAGCCGTTGTTTTTCAAACTTTCAGACGACCTGTCGCAATGTTTGCCGTTGCGCTATATATAGTGGATTAACTAAATCAGGACAGGGCGACGAAGCCGCAGACAGTACAGATAGTACGGAACCGATTCACTTGGTGCTT
>JVVZ01000407.1:0-5798 GCA_001062585.1 Neisseria meningitidis | reverse complement strand
CAACCTGCCCCCTCTCCCGTCTGGCGGGAGAGGGCTGGGGAGAGGGTGGCTCTATGGACTGCACGAGTTTTATTTACCTAAACCTGTAAAACCACCCCCATCCTAGCCTTCCCCCGCCGGACGGGGGAAGGAACAGGATTGCTGATACGGCAAAGAGGTCGTCTGAAACCCATCTTTCAGACGACCTCTTTTCTCTTTCAAAAACGCTCTGCCCTAACCCCTAGCCTGCTTCTTGCAAAAAGCCTGCCAGTGCAGCGGTGTCGAGGGCAATCATCAGTTCTTCGTTGGTCGGTACGACCAAAACGGCGGGTGTGGAACCTGTCGGGCTGATGATGCCTGAATTGCCGTAGCGTTTTTCCATATTGGCTTTGGTGTCGATGTGCAGACCCAAATAGTCGAGGTAGGCGACGGTTTTGGCGCGGATGTTGCGGGAGTTTTCGCCGATGCCGCCGGTGAAGACGAGGGCGTCTATGCCACCGCAGGCGACCGACATGGAGGCGATGTATTTGGCGAGGCGGTAGGTCATGACTTCGAGGGCGAGGCGTGCGCCTTCGTGGCCTTCGTCGGCGGCGATTTCGAGGGTACGGCAGTCGTTGGAGAGTTCGGAGATGCCGAGCAATCCTGATTTTTTGTTCAACATTTCATCGACTTGCTCGATGTTCATGCCGGCGTGGGCGGTCAGGTAGCTGTACACGCCGGGGTCGATGTCGCCGCAGCGGGTGCCCATGACGAGGCCTTCGATGGGGGTGAAGCCCATGCTGGTATCGACGGATTTGCCGTTTCGGATGGCGGTGATGGACGCTCCGTTGCCGAGGTGGGCGACGATCATGCGCAAATCTTCCAGCGGTTTGCCCAGAATCCGCGCGGCTTCGGGGGCGACGTAGCGCATGCTGGTGCCGTGGAAGCCGTAGCGGCGGAAGGCGTGTTTTTTGCGCAATTCGCGTGGCACGGCGTAGGTGTAGGCGCGTTCGGGCATGGTTTGGTGGAACGAGGTGTCCATCACGCCGACGTTGGGCAGGCCGGGGAAGTGTTCCTGCGCGGCGAGGATGCCGCTGATGTTGGCGGGGTTGTGCAGCGGGGCGAGCGGGATGCAGGCTTTCAGTTCATCAAGGACGTCTTGGTCGATGAGGACGGACTCGTGATATTTTTCACCGCCGTGGGCGATGCGGTGGCCGATGGCTTTGATGCGGTCGTGCAGGCCGTGTTTTTCCAGTTCGTTCAACAGCATACCCACCGCGCCGGCGTGGCAGTTGCGGCCGGTCAGGGAAACTTGGCGTTTGTTGCCGTCTTTGTTGAAGGTGATGACGGCTTCGGGCGTACCCAAACGTTCGCCGAGGCAGCTTAGGACGACGCTGCCGCTTTTGCGGTCGATAACGGCGCCTTTGAGCGAGGAGCTGCCGCAGTTCAGGACGAGGATGAGTTGGTCGGACATGATGTTTCTCCTTGTATTTTGTGGTTGTTTTTTGGTGTGGGGTCGTCTGAAAAAGGATGGGCGTTGGGCGGGATGGGTTTCAGACGACCTCTTTGGGCAAAGCGTATGCCGTATTTTCTGTCGTCATTCCCGCGCAGGCGGGAATCCATATTTGCTAACAAGCAAGCTCTGATAAAAATCAGGAAACAGAATATCGACTGTGGATTCCCGCCTGCGCGGGAATGACGGCGGTTAGGCCATTCGGCTTTATTGCAATCCTTTATCAAATGTCGTCTGAAACAGTGGACAGTGATGTCCGTCCTACATGATTTCAAAAACAATCATCGGGAACGCGCACCCGCCCTTCCATAATCACGCGTGCGCTGCGGCTCATGACGGCTTTTTTCACTGCCCAAATGCCGTCTGAACATTCTGCCGCCGCGCCGACGCGCAATGTGCCGGAAGGATGGCCGAAGCGCACTTCGTTGCGCGTTCCGCCGCCGGCGGCGAGGTTGACCAGTGTGCCGGGGACGGCGGCGGCGGCGGCGATGGCGACCGAGGCGGTGCCCATCATGGCGTGGTGCAGTTTGCCCATGCTCAGGGCGCGTACCAGCAAATCGATGTCGGCGGCGTTCACGGTTTTACCGCTGGAAGCAGTGTAATCGGCGGCGGGCGCGACGAAGGCGACTTTCGGCGTGTGCGCGCGGGCGGCGGCTTCGGATACGTCGTTAATCAAGCCCATTTTCAGCGCACCGTAAGCGCGGATTTTCTCGAATTTTTCCAGCGCGGCGGCATCGTTGTTGATGTCGTCTTGCAACTCTTTGCCTGTGTAGCCCAAGTCGGCGGCGTTCAGGAAAACGGTCGGAATGCCCGCGTTGATGAGCGTGGCTTTCAGACGACCTATGTCCGGAACGTCCAGCTCATCCACCAGATTGCCGGTCGGAAACATGCTGCCTTCGCCGTCGGCGGGATCGAGGAATTCGATTTGCACTTCGGCGGCGGGAAAGGTAACGCCGTCCAGCTCGAAATCGCCCGTTTCCAAGACTGCGCCGTTTTGCATCGGAACATGGGCGATGATGGTTTTGCCGATGTTTTTCTGCCAGATTTTGACCGTGCAGATGCCGTCTGAAGGGATTTTGCCTTTATCGACCAAGCCCTGCTCGATGGCGAACGCGCCCACGGCGGCGGTGAGGTTGCCGCAGTTGCCGCTCCAATCGACGAAAGGCTTGTCGATGGAAACTTGCCCGAAGAGGTAATCGACATCGTGGTCGGCGCGTTCGGACTTGTCCAAAATCACCGCCTTGCTGGTGGACGAGCTGGCGTTACCCAAACCGTCTATCTGCTTGCCGTAGGGGTCGGGGCTGCCGAGTACGCGCAACAAGATTTTGTCGCGCGCGCTGCCCGCTTCCCGCGCCGCCTCGGGCAGATCGGAACGTTTGAAAAACACGCCTTTTGATGTGCCGCCGCGGTAGTAAACGGCGGGGATTTTGATTTGCGGCATTCTGTTTCTCCTTGTTTCTGATTCGGGTTTTCAGACGACCTCTACGCCGCGTTCCCTTCCAAAAAATCCTGTGCAAACCGTTGCAGCACGCCGCCGGCTTCGTACACCAGCACTTCCTCTGCGGTATCGAGGCGGCAGGTAACGGGGACTTCGACGGTCTCGCCGTTTTTGCGGTGGATGACGAGGGTCAGGTCGCCGCGCGGTTTGCGTTCGCCGACCACGTCGTAGGTTTCCGTGCCGTCCAGTTGCAGGGTGTGGCGGTTGGTGCCGGGCTTGAATTGCAGCGGCAAGACGCCCATACCGATGAGGTTGGTGCGGTGGATGCGCTCGAAACCTTCGGCGGCGATGGCTTCCACGCCCGCCAGCCGCACGCCCTTCGCCGCCCAGTCGCGGCTGGAGCCTTGGCCGTAGTCCGCGCCGGCGATGATGATGAGCGGCTGTTTGCGGTTCATATAGGTTTCGATGGCTTCCCACATGCGCATGGTTTCGCCTTCGGGTTCGACGCGGGCAAGCGAACCTTGGCGCACGCTGCCGTCTTCGTTTTTCACCATTTCGTTAAACAATTTGGGATTGGCGAAAGTGGCACGTTGGGCGGTGAGGTGGTCGCCGCGGTGGGTGGCGTAGGAATTGAAGTCTTCTTCGGGCAAACCCATTTTCGCCAGATATTCGCCCGCCGCACTCGCCGCCAGAATCGCGTTGGAAGGCGAAATGTGGTCGGTGGTGATGTTGTCGGGCAGAATCGCCAAGGGGCGCATTCCCGTCAGGCTGCGTTCGCCCGCCAGCGCGCCTTCCCAATAGGGCGGACGGCGGATGTATGTGGACATCGGACGCCAGTCGTACAGCGGACTTGGGGCTTTTTGCGCTTTGCCGGTGTCGAACATCGGTACATACACGTCGCGGAATTGCTGCGGTTTCACATATTCGGCGACAACGGCATCGATTTCTTCGTCGGTCGGCCAGATGTCTTTCAGGCGGATTTCCTTGCCCTCGTCTGAAACGCCGAGTACGTCGTTTTCAATATCGAAACGGATGCTGCCCGCGACGGCGTAGGCCACCACCAGCGGGGGGCTGGCTAAAAACGCCTGTTTCGCATACGGGTGGATGCGGCCGTCGAAGTTACGGTTGCCCGACAGTACGGCGGTGGCGTACAAATCTCGGTCTATGATTTCCTGCTGGATTTTCGGGTCGAGCGCGCCGCTCATGCCGTTGCAGGTGGTGCAGGCGAAGGCGACGATGCCGAAGCCGAGTTTTTCCATTTCGGACAACAGACCCGCTTCTTTCAAATAGATTTCCGCCACTTTCGAGCCGGGGGCGAACGAGGTTTTGACCCACGGTTTGCGTTTCAGCCCGAAGCGGTTGGCGTTGCGCGCCAAGAGCGCGGCGGCAACGACGTTGCGCGGGTTGGAAGTATTGGTACAACTGGTAATCGCGGCGATGATGACCGCGCCGTCGGGCATGAGGCCGTCTGAAGGCTCTTCGTAAGGCTTCACCAGCCCTTTCGCCGCCAAATCGACGGTGGCAAAACGCGCGTGCGGGTTGCTTGGGCCCGCCATATTGCGCGTTACGCTGCTCAAATCAAACTTCAACACGCGCGGATAAACGGCGGTTTTCAGGTCGTCCGCCCACAGCCCGGCGGTTTTGGCGTAGGTTTCCACCAATTTCACCTGCGCGTCGTCGCGTCCGGTCAGTTTCAAATAATCAATGGTTTGCGCGTCGATGGCGAACATGGCGGCAGTCGCGCCGAACTCCGGCGTCATGTTGGAAATGGTTGCGCGGTCGCCGATGGACAGGCTTCTCGCGCCCTCGCCGAAAAATTCGACAAACGCCCCGACCACGCGCTCTTTGCGCAGAAACTCGGTCAGCGCCAACACAATATCCGTCGCCGTAATCCCCGCCTGCCGTTTGCCCGTCAGCTCCACGCCGACAATATCGGGCAGGCGCATCATGGACGCGCGTCCCAGCATCACCGTTTCCGCTTCCAAACCGCCCACGCCCACGGAAATCACGCCCAGCGCATCGACGTGCGGCGTGTGCGAATCCGTGCCGACGCAGGTGTCGGGAAACGCCACGCCGTTTTTGACTTGGACGACGGGCGACATTTTTTCCAGATTGATTTGGTGCATGATGCCGTTGCCCGCCGGAATCACATCCACATTTTCAAAGGCGGTTTTCGTCCAGTTGATAAAGTGGAAACGGTCTTCGTTGCGGCGGTCTTCGATTTCGCGGTTTTTACGGAAGGCATCGGGGTCGTAGCCGCCGCATTCCACCGCCAGCGAGTGGTCGACGATAAGCTGCGTCTGCACCACCGGATTCACTTTAGCAGGATCGCCGCCCTTCTCTGCAATCGCATCGCGCAAGCCCGCCAAATCCACCAGCGCGGTCTGCCCCAAAATATCATGGCACACCACCCGCGCGGGATACCACGGAAAATCGATTTCCTGCTTGCCTTCTATCAGCTGGCCCAGCCAGCTTTGCAGCGTCGGCAAATCGACCTTGTCCGCGCGGTTGACCAAGTTCTCCGCCAAAATGCGGCTCGTGTAAGGCAGCTTGTCGTAAGAGCCGGCTTGAATGTCCTCACACGCCGCACGCGCGTCGTAGTATTCCAAATCCGTACCGGGCAGCGGTTTGCGGTAACGTTGGTTGGCAGCCATGTTCAGTTCTCCTGTGGATCTATTTTTCTTGTGGTTTGGGGTTTCAGACGACGTTTTTGAAGGGGTCGTCTGAAATCTTGGGAAATAAAAACTATTCAACTCGCTTCAACAATGGTCTATACAATCCATTGATAGACACAATACCGGCAATAATCAGAATAGCGCCGACAAAGAAGCGTCCTTCCGGTATTTCATTCAAAAACATCCAAGCCAGTACGGCGGCAAATAATGGCTC
>JVVZ01000406.1:0-3600 GCA_001062585.1 Neisseria meningitidis | reverse complement strand
CCGTACTATCTGTACTGTCTGCGGCTTCGTCGCCTTGTCCTGATTTAAATTTACTCCACTATATGGGTCGTCTGAAAGGGTTGTGGCGTGGTTATTGGATGGGTTTGTTTTGTTTTTTGGCTGCTTTGCCGTCTTTGGGGTCGGGTGGCGGCGGCTCGGCGAAGATGGTTTCGGGGTTGGGGTGTGCGGCAAATTCTTGCAGCAGTTTTTGGTAGTCTTGGGACTGTTTCATCAGCTCGGCTGCGGCGGTTCGCAGGTTGTCCACGTCTTCGGGCGGGAGGTAGAAGCTGGTGGGGATGTTCAACACTTTGTCGCGCAACGCGGAGGGCGGCAGGTCTTTGAGGTTGAGGCTGACGAAGGAAAAGCTGATTCCGTCGCCGTTTTGTCGGCTGGCTTCGTTGCGCTTGTCGACAAAGGCGCGGAAGCGGCGTTGGGATTCTTGGGTGTACTGGTCGATGGGGATGTTGACGATGGCAGTAACGACGTCGCGGAATCCGGGTACGGCGGCGGTTTTGTCCATATTGCTGCTGATTTGGTTTTGGGCGTTGACGCTGATGACGACGATGTGTCGTAGGTTGCGGCTGCGGATTTGTTGTTCCAACACTTTGTCGGGATACATTTCGGTCATGTCCAAGAGGCTGCGCATGCCGAGGTTGTCGGTTAAGCCGCCGTCTATCAGGTGGATGTAGGGACGGGTTTTGCTGTCGCTGTATTTGTTGAACCTGTCTTTAAACTCTTGATAGGTGGCGTTTTGCTGCTTTTGGGACTCGAGGCCGGTCATTTGTAGCTGCGGCGGCAGGGTGTAGCCGCAGTTGCCGCCGTTGTTGTTGAGGGTAATCGGGGCGAATATCATGGGCACTGCGCTGGAAGCGGCAACGGCGCGGGCCAGGCGCAATCTGCCCAAGTCGATACACATGGGGTCGAAGTATTCTTGCGTGAAGTTCAGGCGTTCGCCCGCGCCCATGTCGGTGGCGGAAATGATGGCGAACGGGCCTTTGCCGTGCATTTCCAAATCGCGGAAGGTGGCTTTGCCGAAAAGGTGGTTTTCAAACTGCTCCTGCAAGAGGTCGCCGCGTCCGTATTCGGGCGAGGCGAGGCGGGGCAGGTTGGACATGGAGAAGGCTTGTTTGACGACTTGGCGTTGGAAATTTTGGTGAAGGAAACGCTTGTAAAACATGGGGATGGTTTCTTCGCCTTTGAGCGCGAAGTAGGCGGCGAGGACGGAGCCGCCGGATACGCCGACCACCAAATCGACATTGGACATCAGCGACTTGCTTTTGCCGCCGATGGTGACTTTTTGCTGCTGAAGCTGTTCCAACACGCCGTAGCCCAACGCCGCCGCGCGTGTTCCGCCGCCGGAGAGCATCAGGATGATGAAGGTGTCGTCTTCTTCGCGCCGAAACTGGCTGGTTTCAAAACGATAGCCTTGGTTCATATCAATTTTATTGATGGTGGCGACAGGCTGATACTTGACCAGCGAGCAGGCAGACAACGCGGCCAAGGTAAAGGCGGTCAGGACGGTTTTGAACGGGCGTTTCGGCATGGAAGTTTGGTTGTGAAACAAAAGAGCTTGATTATAATGGATTAAATCGGTTTTCGATACCTGCCGGCGGGTTAAGGCGATGCCGCAGCGTAGATTGAAAGGTTTTCAGACGACCTTGGTTCATTCCGCAATCGGACAGGTCGTCTGAAAAATAAAATCAGGTTTAAGGCTTGTCCGCCTTGTCTCCGATTTTGCCTTCTTTGCCTTGAAGCAGGTTTTGGATATTGCTTTTATGGCGGTACAACACCAGCACGGCAATGACGACGGTCGCCCAAGCCCAAGAAGGGTAGGGCATCAGCCAGAAGGCGACGAGCGGCGCGGCTACGGTGGCGGCAAGTGCGGCAAGCGAGGACACTTTAAAACCGAACGCCATCACCAGCCAAATCGCCGCACAAACCAAAGCCGTTGCAGGCGAAAGCGCCAGCAGTACGCCCAAAGCAGTCGCCACGCCCTTGCCGCCTTTAAAGCCGAAAAACAGCGGCCACATATGTCCGACCAACGCGGCGACGGCAACCGCCGCTATGGCGATGTCCGACAGATTCAAAGCATCTTGCAGGCAGCGTGCCAAAACCACCGCCGCCAAACCTTTGAGCGCGTCGCCCAGCAAAGTCAGCGCCGCCGCTTTTTTCTTGCCGCTGCGCAAAACATTGGTCGCGCCGGGGTTGCCCGAGCCGTAAGTACGCGGATCGTCCATGCCGTAATATTTGGAAACAATGACGGCAAACGACAACGAACCGATTAAATAAGCCGCGATAACGGCGGATACATTGAACATTTCAGATGCTTTACTTAAAATGGGACGCTCATTTTATCAAAAAAACAGGCAGGCAAATGGACAAAATCTTTTTACGCGGCATGAAGGCGGACACCTTAATCGGCGTGTACGACTGGGAACGCGAACGCCCCCAAACCCTGATTTTGGACTTGGATATCGGCATTCCCGAACAAAGCGGTCAAGACGACCACATCGGCAATACCGTCCACTACGGCGAAGTCTGCGAAGCCGTCAGGGCAAGCCTTGCCGAACAAAGCTTCCTCTTGCTCGAATCATTGGCGGAACACATCGCCAAACTCATCCTTGACAATTTCGGCGCGTTGAGTGTGCGCGTCAAAATCATCAAACCCGGCATCCTGCCTGATGTCAAAGAAGTCGGCATTGAAATCGAACGCAGCAGGGTTTAAAACAGCACAAACGGTTTAGCGAAACCTGATTCGCTCTTTTCAGACGAGCCTTTTCATGACTCAAGAGGTCGTCTGAAAGCTCGGCTCCAAAGAAGTTAAAACCCATTCCCGATTTTCAGACGACCCCGTATCAAACTTTACAAAGAGAACACGCAAATGGATTTGAAAGAAACCAAACTCAGCAGTGAGCCGATTTATCAAGGCTCATTTGTTACCATCAACCGCGACAAAGTCCGCCTGCCCAACGGCAACGAAAGCCAGCGCATCGTCATCCGCCATCCCGGCGCGGCCTGCGTTTTAGCGGTTACCGAAGAGGGCAAAGCCGTACTCGTGCGCCAATGGCGTTACGCCGCAGACGCTGCCACGCTCGAGCTGCCCGCCGGCAAACTCGATGCAGGCGAAGACCCCGCCGAATGCGCCCTGCGCGAGCTGGCGGAAGAAACCCCGTACACCGCCGACCGCGTCAAACTTATCAGCAGCTTCTACACCGCCATCGGCTTCTGCGACGAAAAAATGTACTTCTACCAAGCAGAAGGCGTGCGCCTCGGCAGCACTCTGAGCAACGATGAAGACGAAATCACCGAAACCGTCCTGATGAGCAAGGAAGAAGCCCGCACCGCTTTGGCACACAACGAAATCAAAGACGGCAAAACCCTAATCGGCCTGCAATATTGGCTGATGCAGGATTGATGTGAAAAGAAGGTAAAAGGGTCGTCTGAAAAGCAGGTTGCACGTTTTCAGACGACCTTTCTGCAAACCGGCTGCATAGCAATACCCATAAAACCGACGGATTTCAAATCCGCCTTATATAGTGGATTAACTTTAAATCAGGACAAGGCGACGAAGCTGCAGACAGTACAGATAGTACGGAACCG
>JVVZ01000043.1:0-6162 GCA_001062585.1 Neisseria meningitidis | reverse complement strand
TGTACTGTCTGCGGCTTCGTCGCCTTGTCCTGATTTAAATTTAATCCACTATATGATGGTAGGGAAGGGGAGTATTGACTAACTGTTTGCTTCATAAAAAAGGTCGTCTGAACATTTTCAGACGACCTTTTGCGTTACAAGGTTCTTACCTTAGAGGGAAGAAAATAATTGCTATGGCGACAGCAATTACACCGTAAATCGCCATGGGGATGACGGTTTTCTTGATAATCGCACCTTCAGCGTTTTTTACGTCCAGTACGGTACATACGGCGATGATGTTGTTGATGCAGACCATGTTGCCCATTGCGCCACCGACGGATTGCAGGGCGAGGATGAGGGTCACGGACAGGCCGGTATCAAGGGCGATTTGTTGCTGAATCGGGCCGAATGTCAGGTTGGATACGGTGTTCGAACCGGAGAAGAACGCACCGATAGCGCCAAGGTAAGGGGAGAAGTAAACCCAGTGTTCGCCTGCCATCGCGGCAAACTCTTTACCGATGATTTTCACCATGGAGTCGTCGCCGCCAACCATCATCAGTTGAACCATAATCAGTGCGCCCATCAAGGCAAGCAGCGGTTTTTTGGTTTGGTTGAACGTTGCAGCGTAGAAAGCCCAGGCGTCTTTGAATTTGGTTTTATAAAGCAGGATACAAACCCAAACGGTAAAGACAAACGGAATCCATGCAGGAACGTAGAGGGTTTGGTAAGACGCGCTGACGCCTTGTCCGAAAATGTTGCCGAAGGTAATGGTCAAAGAGTCGCTGACGGTGATTTTGCTCAAATCAAACGGCAGTTGGAAGCTGAACCATTCTTCTTTACTGGTCAGCAGGCCTTTGATGCCGAGCTGTTTGATACGGGTAACCACCAGCATACCGATAAGCATACCCAGGGGGGCAAGTGCTTTGGCGACTTGGGCGAAAGGTACTTTTTCGGCATTCGGGTCTTTCGGATGGTCTTTGCTCAAGCCCCAGCCGTGGTTGGCGGCGAATACGGACACCATCAGACCGATTGCGCCGGCAACGAGTGATGGGAATTCTTCGTTGACCATCGCCAATGCAACATAAGGAATGGTACAAGAGAAAACGGCGATACCGATGAAGCCTAAGTTTTTACGGATTTCAGACCAAGGCACGATGAAGCTCAAGCCGATGACGGGAATGACGAAGCCTGCGAAGAAGTGCATCACGCCGGTTTGTCTGCCGATGGCAAGGATGTTTTCGGCACTCAGATTCAACGGTGCGAAACCGAACCAAGTCGGCGTACCGACCGCGCCGAAAGATACCGGCACGGAGTTCATAACCAGCGTAAAAATCGCCACTTTCAACGGGTTGAAACCCAAACTCATCAGAATCGGGGCGGCAATCGCAGCAGGCGTACCGAAGCCGGATGCACCCTCAATCATAAAGGCGAACGACCAGCCGATAATCATCAGCTGCGCCACAGGATTCGGGCTGATGGTCGCCAGCCATTTGCGGATAATGTCGATACAGCCGGTGGTTTCCATCATACGGTTGAACATGATCGCACCGAAAATCACGGTAATCGGCGTCAATGTGGAAACCAGTCCGGACGCTGCGGTTGCGTTGAGCAGCATAGCGTCATCTTTGAAATAAAACAGCTTGATGGCGTAAATCAGTGCGGCGGTAATCGGCAGCGCAATATAGGAAGGCATACTGTTTTTCTTAACCATCAGCCAAATCAGCAGGATGATGGGAAAAATGCTGAGGAATAGTGCCATGGTGAATCCTTAAATCGGCGTTGTTTATCAATTTTTATCATGATGTCGGATGCGGGAGAGATACCGAACCTTAATCTGAGAGTAATTACCAAATAAATTGGTAATACCAATTCAAAAGAATGCCGCATACTTTACGTAATACGATGTAATCGGTCAAGTGATTTATACGCGAACCGCGCGTTGCAAAATAAGGTTTTCGGCTGAGGGGAAATTAGTTTTTTATTATCAGAATATTGCAAAACGGATAAATGGGAGAAGGGGAAGAGTGTTGGAAATGCTGCAACAGGTAAATTCAAAAAAGGTCGTCTGAAAACAGCCTCCGCTTCGTCGGTATTTATGCCCTGATGGAATGTGCTGTATTTGTTTTCAGACGACCTTTAGGCAGCTTTATTGTAAAGGTTCGGCAAACCAGTCTTGCGTGACGGTATCGGCATCAAAGACTTGCCCCATCAGCGGGGTCAGCGGATTCACGCCCAAGCTGCGTGCCAGCGGAAGGCTTTGCAGCAGGGGTTCGTTCCAAGCGTGCAGTGCCATGGCGTAGGCGCCCCAGTGGATGGGCATGAAGCGTTTGGGGGCAAGCTGTGCGGCATAGCGGGCGGTTTGCTCTGGGAAGAGGTGGTTGTTGGGCCAATGTTCGCTGTATTGCCCGTTTTCGATGAACGCGATATCGAACCCGTTGAATTTTTCGGCGATTTTGTCGAAATGGCTGCCTTGTGCCGAGTCGCCGTGAAAATAGAATTTTTCGCTGCCGTGTTCGATGGCAAAGCTGGACCACAGGGCTTGGTTGTGGTCGGTCAGGGTTCGGGATGAATCGTGGCGGGCAGGTAGTGCGGTGTAGCGGATGCCGTTGCGTTCGGTGCTTTGCCACCAATCGAGTTCGGTAATACGCTCTTGCGGCACGCCCCATTTTTTCAGCAGTACGCCCATGCCGAGTGAGACGATGAAATGGCTGTTGCCTTTTGAATTGAGTGCCTGCACGCTGTCTTTTTCGAGGTGGTCGTAGTGGCTGTGTGAAATCAGGATGACATCGACGGGCGGCAGTTCGTCGATTTCTGCGGGGGCAGGCTGGAAGCGTTTCATGGTGATGGGGATGGGGGAGACGGAATTGCCGAAAACGGGGTCGGTAATGACGGTTTGCCCACCGATCCGCATCAATAGGGTGGAATGTCCGAACCAGACGAAGCGGCTTTTCCCTTCGGGTGCGGCGAGGAAGGTTTGCCAATCGGGTTTGACGGTAGGCAGAGGTTTAGGCGGGCGCGTTGCCTGCGGGTCGGTCAGGATCTTCCAAAATGCGCTGACGAGGCCGGTCGGTTTCTGCTGCGGTTCGGGGTTGAAGAAGGTTTGCGTTTTCGGGTCGTAGTGGTCGCTTGCGGGGTAAACGGGATGTTGGTCGGGATAAAGCCAGTAGGTGAGCAGGGCGCAGGCAGCGGTCAAGGTAATGAGTTTTTTCTTGTGTTTCATAATTGGATTTTATGAAGAAGGTCGTCTGAAAATTTTTCAGACGACCTTGGGTTTTGTTTGAAAATGGTCTCGGTATCCATCAGATGGCGTGCGAACAGCCGGACACCATTTTTTTGAGGGCTTGCGAGTCGAGGATTTTGATGTGTTTGTGTTCGACCGAAATCAAGCCTTCGTGGTGGAACTTGGACAGCGTGCGGCTGACGGTTTCAAGCTTCAGCCCCAGATAGCTGCCGATTTCTTCGCGCGACATCCGCAGGATGAAATCGTTGGCGGCAAATCCGCGCGAGTAAAGGCGTTGGGACAGGTTAAGCAAAAACGCCGCCAGACGTTCTTCGGCGCGCATATTGCCCAAAAGCAGCATCACGCCTTGGTCGCGCACGATTTCGCGGCTCATCAATCTGAAAAAATGGCTTCTCAGGCTGGGGATGTTGTGTCCCAGCTCTTCGATGTGGGTGAAGGGCAGCTCACACACTTCGCTGTCTTCCAAAGCCACCGCATCGCAGCTGTGGACATGGGAACAAATGCCGTCCATACCGATGAGTTCGCCGGACATAAAAAAGCCGGTAACCTGATCGCGACCGTCCTGACTGGCAACCGTGGTTTTGAAAAAACCGGCACGGATGGCAAATAGCGACGCGAAAGGCTCACCGGTGCGGAACAGATATTCACCCTTCTTCAAGCGGCGGCTCTGTCGGATGACCGCGTCCAATTGTGCAAACTCATTGGGCAAAAGCCCGACAGGCAGGCAGAGTTCACGCAGCGAACAGGAAGAACACAGGGTTTTCATCTGATGCATAGCATTGTGTGTGGTCATAAAACACCCTTAAAATTAAGGTTTTTATCCTGTCATGATTACGTAAGTTATTGACACATATCAAGACAGGTTTATCATACTGTGGCATTCTACCAAACTATCCGAAAATTGCCTAACATCATTACTCTAATCACGCACACGCCATGAAAGTAATACCGATACAAAATAATCACAATAGAAACAATGACAAACCTGAGTTTGACCGCGAACTCATTGCCAGCCTTCCTTCCAGCGGTCCGCGCTACACTTCCTACCCGACAGCCGACCGATTCCATGACGGATTTCGCGAAGCCGAATATATCAATGCCTTGAATCAGCGCGGTATGGGGGCTTTGAACAAGCCCCTTTCGCTTTATATCCACATCCCCTTCTGCAACACCATTTGTTACTACTGCGGTTGCAATAAAATCATCACCAAAGACAAAAGCCGCGCCGATGCCTACATCGAATACCTTGAAAAAGAAATGGAGCTGCTCGCCCCGCATCTGGGCGGACGGCATCAGCTTGCGCAACTGCACTTCGGCGGCGGTACGCCGACTTTCTTGAGCGACGACCAAATCGAACGCGTATTCCGCATGATACGCAAACATTTCCAACTTATCCCCGGCGGCGAATACTCCATCGAAATCGACCCGCGCAAAGTCAGCCGCGAAACCGTCCTCATGCTCGGCAAGCTCGGCTTCAACCGCATGAGCGTCGGTATTCAGGACTTTGACCCCAAAGTGCAGGCAGCAGTCAACCGCATCCAAAGCTACGACGAAACCAAAGAAGTCATCGATGCCGCCCGCGAAGCCGGATTCAAATCCGTCAGCGTCGATTTGATTTACGGTCTGCCGCACCAAACCGCCGAAAGCATTAAAACCACCATCGACACTGTCTTGTCGCTCGATCCCGACCGCCTTGCCCTTTATCACTACGCCCACCTGCCGCATATCTTCAAGCCGCAACGCCGCATCGATACCGAAGCCGTTCCCGGCAGCGAAGAAAAACTCGATATGCTGCAATACTGCGTCCAAACCCTGAACGAACGCGGCTATGTCTTCATCGGTATGGACCATTTCGCCAAACCCGATGACGAACTTTCCATCGCCCTCAAAGAAGGCTTCCTCCAGCGCAACTTCCAAGGCTACTCGACCTACGCGGACTGCGATTTGGTCGCCATCGGCGTATCCTCCATCGGCAAAATCGGCAGCACCTACTCCCAAAACGAACGCGACATCGACGCCTACTATGCCGCGCTCGATGCCGGAAACCTGCCCATCATGCGCGGCTACCAGCTCAATCAGGACGACCTTTTGCGCCGCAACATCATCCAAGATTTGATGTGCCGCTTCGCCTTGGATTACCGAATCTACGAAAGCGTATTCGGTATTCCGTTCGACCGCTATTTCAAAGACGAACTTGCCGACTTGGAACAACTCGCCTCCCTCGGACTCGTCCGCCTGAAACCGCACGGGATGACCGTTACCCCCAAAGGCCGCTTCCTGATACGCAATATCGCCATGGTGTTCGACTACCACCTGCGCCATAGGGAAACCAAAGCCCAATATTCGCAAACGGTGTAAAGAGGAATAGCAAAGGTCGTCTGAAAATTTTCAGACGACCTTTGTTTTTATTTTCAAGACTTTCGGGTAACATCAAACCATATTTGCCGGTTTGCCGTGATTCAAGTCAATTTGTTCTAGATGCGCCCTATGATTACCGAACAGCAAAACGATATCCTCAGCATCAATCAAGTGCAGCTTCTCCTTGCTGAAAAACGCACGGCACTTGCCGTCATGCGTACGGGTATTGCCGTGTTCGCGCTGCCTTTGTCTATTTTCAGTGCCTTGATTGCGACATCGAAATGGTACGAGGCTGTGGATGTTTGGCCTTTGCTTGTGTTGGTCAGTTTGATGAACATCAGTTTGATTTTTTTCTCGGTCTATCTGATAACCCGATCGCTCCGTAGAATGCACCAATACGACCGAATGATTGCCGATATCAAATACAACAATCAGTCTTTGCGTAAACTGCTTGAGTCATAAAATCCAGACGGTTGGGGTAGGGCATAGGTCGTCTGAAAATCAAAATATAGAGGAATTTTAGTTATTTAGTATAGTGGATTAAAATAAAAATGAGACAAGGCGGCAACGCCCGCCGTGTACGG
>JVVZ01000405.1:0-18484 GCA_001062585.1 Neisseria meningitidis | reverse complement strand
TTGAGCTAAGGCGAGGCAACGCCGTACTGGTTTAAAGTTAATCCACTATATCGTTTATGGCGGACAGTTCGCATAATTGGACTGCTTTACTTCTTAAGGCAGGGGCTGGGGTAAAAAGTTCGTCATAATTATCAATTTGATAAATCAAGTGCCTATCCCCGGCCTTCCGAATAGGGAGGTTTTTATTGATTCTGTCTGTGTTCGGCTGAGGCGGCGGCCTTGTTTTTTATACCCATCCGATGGGAGGCGGAAGGAAGCATTCCTGATGTCAATTTATGGCAAAAGGTCGTCTGAAAACCTGGATATCGGTTTTCAGACGACCTTTTGATGTCGGCGCCAAACGGCTTACTTGAATTTGTAAGTGTATTGCAGGCCGATGATGTCGGCGTGGTTTTTGAAACGCGCGCCGGATGCGCCTTTGCTGTCCACATCGCTGCCGGTCGCGCGGGCAGTGTGGTAGCGGGTGTCGTTGATGTGGATGTGGCTGTAAGCGGCATCGAGGACGTGGTTTTTGCCGATATGGTATTTCGCGCCGAGAGAGAACCAGATGCGGTTGCCGTCGGGCAGGCTGTTCATGCGGTAGCCGGCGTTTTTAACGGGCGAGCGGTCAAAGGCGATACCTGCGCGCAGTTGCAGCGGGTCGGTCACTTGGTAAGAACCGCCGAGCGCGACTTTGTAAGTGTTGCGCCAGTTGGGGGTGATAACGGTGCGGTCAGATTTGCCGTTGACGACATTTTTGGTGTTTTCAAAAACCAGTTCCGCTTTGTTGAAGCGGCTGTGGCGCGTCCAAGTTACATCGCTGAACAGGTTGAATTTGTCGGTGGCTTTGTACATGCCGTGAACGGACAAGGATTCGGGCGTGACGATTTTGACGCTTGCTTTTTCATGCGGAACGTAGCCGCGGGCGGCAAGCGCGCCCAAATCCCATGCGCGGCGGGCGTATGCGCCGTCGGCTTCCCATTCTGCCGAGCCTTTGAGGGTGTGGGTTACTTTGGAGCGGTAGTTCACGCCGACCCGTGCGCGGTCGTTGATGTCCCACATCCAAGCAAGTTGATAGCCGAAGCCCCAATCGTGACCTTTTACTTCGGCGTGTCCGTCAGATTTGCCTTGCGCGCTGACGGAGACAGGGCGGCCGGCGGCGCGTGAGGCAAGACCGCTGGCAAGTTGGCTGATGGAGCCGGAGGCGTCCCAGTCGGAATATTTGCGCAATTCGGCTTTGGAATATTGGGCAATCAGGCCTGCGCCGAAAGCGTGGTTTTCATTGGCTTTCCAAGCGACGACCGGTTCGATGTCGACGCTGGTGAGGCTCAGTTTGTTGATGTTGTGGCGCAGTACGGAATCTTTTTCGTATTCGGTGGCAGAGCCGAAGGGGACGTACACGCCCAAGCCTAAAGTTACATCGTCATTGACTTTGTATGCGCCGTAGAAGTGCGGGGCGACGGTGGTTTTGGTGATTTTGCCGCTTTTCGAGCCGGAAACATCGCCGCCTTGATAGTATTTTGCGGAATCGGCTTCGTAGCGGATGCTGGGGAGGACGATGTTGGCGTTGACGGCAACTTGGCTGCTGTCGAGTTTGGACAGGCCGGCAGGGTTGTAGAAGATGGTCGATGCGTCGGCGGCTTCTGCGCCGGAAGAATTGGCGGTGCCTTGCGCATTGACCGACTGCGTACCGAAATGGTAGCCCGAAGCGTGGACGGCGCCGGAGAAGAAGACGGCGCTGAGTAAGATTACGGTTTGTTTGATGGGTGAGTGTGTCATTTTCTTGTACCTGCGTGTAAATAATAAAGAGGTCGTCTGAAACAAACGCCTCCGTGTCAGGAGCGGGCTGACGGTTTGGAATCGGCATGTTGAATTGAAACGATGGTCTTTGAAGCGAAAATCCTGCAAGCTGCTTTTGCGCGGATTTTGAGGCTGAAGGACGGCGGTTTTCAATCAAAATACGGTTGTTTCCTAACGGTCATTCCGTTTGATTAGTGTAGGTACTCGATTCTATACCACGTTATCGTGTTTGACTAATATTTTTGGACGCTTTCGGAAAAACTTGTGTGTTGCGTAGAGAGGAGAGGGCGGGACTGTGGTAAAGATGTCATTGCGGGATTATTTTGACGGAAAGAAAACGAAAGGTCGTCTGAAAACCCGTTTCCAAGTTTTCAGACGACCTCTTGTTTATCTGCCGTTTGCGTGTCGATTATTTAACGCGCAATACTTCCAGCGTATTGGTCGAACCGGATTCGCGCATTTGCGAACCGCTGGTGATGATGTATTGGTCGCCGGAGCTTAAGATTTTATGTTCGACCAACATGGCTTCCACTTCGTTCAGCGCGGTATCGTGGTCGGTGCTGGTCGCTAAAATCAGCGGGCGCACGCCGCGGTACATCGCCATACGGCGTTGGGCGGAAATGCTCGGGGTCAGCGCGAAAATCGGCAAGGTGATGTTGTGGCGGCTGACTTCGAAGGCGGTCGAACCGCTTTCGGTCAGGGCGACGATGGCTTTGGCGTGAACCGCGCGCGCCACGCTGACCGCGCCGCCGGCAATCGCCAAGTTGGTGCTGACGGCTTCGGGATAATCGACCTGTTCGGCAACGCCGTTGAGCGAATCTTGTTCTTTTTCCGCAGCGGCACAAATAATCGCCATTTGGCTGACGGTTTCAAACGGATACGCGCCGACGGCGGTTTCGGCGGAACACATCACCGCATCGGTGCCGTCCAATACCGCGTTTGCCACGTCGCTGACTTCCGCGCGGGTCGGGACGGGGTTGGTGATCATGGATTCCATCATTTGGGTTGCCGTAATGCTGAAGCGGCGCAATTCGCGTGCGCGGCGGATCATGCGTTTTTGCAGGGCGGGGACGGCTGCGTGTCCGACTTCAACCGCCAAGTCGCCACGCGCCACCATGATACCGTCGCTGGCGAGGATGATTTCGTCCAAGTTTTCAATCGCTTCCACACGTTCGATTTTGGAAACCAAACCGGGGCGAACGGCAGTACTGCCTTTCATTTCTTCTTCGACTTTGGCGCGGGCAGTGTGTAAATCTTCGGCGGATTTCACAAAGCTGATGGCGAGGTAGTCGCAACCGATGGCAATCGCGGTTTTCAGGTCGCGGAAGTCTTTCTCGGTCAACGCGCCTGCGGACAAACCGCCGCCGCGTTTATTGATGCCTTTGTTGCTTTTCAACACATGGCTGTTTTCAACTTTAGTAACAATCTTACTGCCTTCAACAGATTCTACGGTCAAAGTCAGCAAGCCGTCGTCCAGCCACAAAACATCGCCTGCAACGACATCATTAGGCAGGTCGCGGTAGTCCAAACCGACCGCGTCGCGCGTGCCTTCGCCTTCGAGCGCGGCATCAAGAACCAGCGTTTCGCCTTTGTTCAATTCGATGCTGCCGCCAGCGATTTTGCCGACGCGGATTTTCGGACCTTGCAAGTCGGCGAGGATGGCGATTTCCTGTCCGGCGCGTTTTGCCGCTTCACGCACGATGCGGGCGTTTTCCTGATGGAATTCAGGCGTGCCGTGGCTGAAATTGAAACGGACGACATTCAGACCGCCTACACGGATCATGTCTTCCAACAACTGGACATTGTTGCTGCCCGGCCCCAACGTAGCGACGATTTTGGTGTTGTGGCTGATGCGGGTTACATCGCGTTTTGCATTACTCATGTGAAGCGTCCTTTCGGTCAATCCGTTGATAAATGGCATACGGTTTTGTTGGAAAATTACAAAATAGCATCCCAACGTCGTCTGAAATTGTAAATCTAAAACTTACGTCGAGACATCCAAGCCGTAAATCATGATGCAAATTAATATTTTGGGATTTTACTCCCAAAGTTAAATGATTGGTGGAAAATTACAGGATTTTATGACTTAGGCTAAATTTAATTTTACATACGTTTGAGGCGGCAATCCGCTACAATACCGTCTGCCACTTTTCAGACGACCCTTCTTAATGGATGTGTATAGTGGATAGGTCGTCTGAAACTACATTAGTTTCCATCCATATCTTTTTCATCATTATCAGACACAACCATGCTAAGACGAATGCTCACTTCTTTGCCCATAGGTATTATGCTTGCCGATATGGTTTATGGTTTCGTTTTAAATATCGTTCAAGGACTTAACCTTCAGCAGCAAGCGACTCCCACTTCAGACGGCGGACTGGCGGTAACACCCGACATCGCGTTCAACAGCCTGCAAATCGTTGCAAACGGCGGCATGGTCATCATCATCGGGTTCGGATTGATTGTCTTGTTACAGCTAAACCGTACAGTGCTAAAACGTCAGATTTTGCCCATCGGTATTTTCCGAACGCTCGGACTGATTGCCGTGTTGGCTTTCAGCGTGCCTTCGTTGTGGGAGTGGTTTAATGCCGCATTGACCCTGTCGGCAGGAGGAAACATCCTCAATACCGGCAACCCGCGTTATTTGGTTTCCGCTTTATGTATGCCCTTGATTGCCTTTTTATGTTTGGTACGGTTGTTTGGTTGGTATAAATTGCACACGCGCCAGCCCGAGCAAAACCCACCGACGGAGTTGCAGAAATAGCATTCTCGGTATAAAACGTATCCGAGTAGCGTAAAATAACCATGTATCGAGAAGAGGTCGTCTGAAATTTTGTTGTAGATGAAATTTCAGACGACCTTTTATATCGTTGAACAATAATTAAGACTGTCAAAATTCAAAACAGAATATCGATGGATTGGGTAAAACTCAAATCTGTCGGATAGCGGTAAATAACCTGCGGCAAGCCTAAGATTTTTCTTGAAAACTTCTTTATTGTCGTGGTATAGTGCAGGGCTTGGTACAAATGTGCCAAGTTTTATCATTGTCCGAAGGCAGGCCAATCGTAGCCCGCCCCTTTACTTTAAAAGGAAAATAATCATGACTTTAGGTCTGGTTGGACGCAAAGTTGGTATGACCCGCGTGTTCGACGAACAGGGTGTTTCTGTTCCGGTAACCGTTTTGGATATGTCTGCCAACCGCGTTACACAAGTAAAATCCAAAGATACTGACGGCTATACTGCCGTTCAAGTTACCTTTGGTCAGAAAAAAGCTAACCGTGTCAACAAAGCCGAAGCCGGACACTTTGCAAAAGCAGGTGTTGAAGCCGGTCGCGGTTTGATCGAGTTTGCTTTGACTGAAGAAAAACTGGCTGAATTGAAAGCCGGTGACGAAATCACCGTTTCTATGTTTGAAGTCGGTCAACTGGTCGATGTAACCGGTACCTCTAAAGGTAAAGGTTTCTCCGGTACGATCAAACGTCATAACTTCGGTGCCCAACGTACTTCCCACGGTAACTCCCGTTCTCACCGTGTTCCAGGTTCTATCGGTATGGCGCAAGACCCAGGTCGAGTGTTCCCCGGTAAACGCATGGCCGGTCAATACGGCAACACCAAGGCAACTGTCCAAAAACTGGAAGTTGTCCGTGTTGATGCAGAACGCCAACTGCTGTTGGTTAAGGGTGCTGTTCCGGGTGCGGTCAACAGCGATGTTGTAGTTCGTCCTAGCGTGAAAGTAGGTGCGTAATGGAATTGAAAGTAATTGACGCTAAAGGACAAGTTTCAGGCAGTCTGTCTGTTTCTGATGCTTTGTTCGCTCGCGAATACAATGAAGCGTTGGTTCATCAGCTGGTAAATGCCTACCTGGCAAACGCCCGCTCTGGCAACCGTGCTCAAAAAACCCGTGCCGAAGTAAAACACTCAACCAAAAAACCATGGCGTCAAAAAGGTACCGGCCGTGCTCGTTCCGGTATGACTTCTTCTCCGCTGTGGCGTAAAGGTGGTCGTGCGTTCCCGAACAAACCCGACGAAAACTTCACTCAAAAAGTAAACCGTAAAATGTACCGTGCCGGTATGGCGACTATCCTGTCCCAATTGGCCCGTGACGAGCGTTTGTTTGCTATCGAAGCTTTGACTGCTGAAACTCCTAAAACCAAAGTTTTTGCTGAACAAGTGAAAAATCTGGGTCTGGAGCAAGTGCTGTTTGTAACCAAACAGCTCGATGAGAATGTTTACTTGGCTTCACGCAACTTGCCAAACGTGTTGGTTTTGGAAGCTCAACAAGTTGATCCTTACAGCTTGCTGCGTTACAAAAAAGTAATCATCACTAAAGATGCAGTTGCACAATTAGAGGAGCAATGGGTATGAATCAACAACGTTTGACTCAAGTGATTTTGGCACCTATCGTTTCTGAAAAAAGCAACGTATTGGCTGAAAAACGCAACCAAATGACGTTTAAAGTTTTGGCAAATGCAACCAAACCTGAAATCAAAGCTGCTGTTGAGCTGCTGTTCGGTGTTCAAGTTGCTTCTGTAACTACCGTTACTACTAAAGGTAAAACTAAGCGTTTTGGTCGTACTTTGGGCCGCCGCAGCGATGTTAAAAAAGCTTATGTAAGCTTGGCTGCCGGTCAAGAGTTGGATTTGGAAGCCGCTGCTGCAGCTGCAGATAAGGAATAAACAAAATGGCAATCGTTAAAATGAAGCCAACTTCTGCAGGCCGTCGCGGCATGGTTCGCGTGGTAACAGAAGGTTTGCACAAAGGTGCGCCTTATGCACCTTTGCTCGAAAAGAAAAATTCTACTGCCGGTCGTAACAATAATGGTCATATCACCACCCGTCACAAAGGCGGCGGTCATAAACACCATTACCGTGTTGTAGACTTTAAACGTAACAAAGACGGTATCCCTGCAAAAGTAGAGCGTATTGAATACGATCCTAACCGTACTGCCTTCATTGCACTGTTGTGCTATGCAGACGGTGAGCGTCGCTACATCATCGCTCCTCGCGGTATTCAAGCCGGTGCTGTATTGGTTTCCGGTGCTGAAGCTGCCATCAAAGTAGGTAACACCCTGCCGATCCGCAACATCCCCGTTGGTACAACTATCCACTGTATCGAAATGAAACCTGGCAAAGGTGCTCAAATTGCACGTTCTGCCGGTGCTTCTGCGGTATTGTTGGCTAAAGAAGGTGCATACGCTCAAGTCCGTCTGCGCTCTGGTGAAGTTCGTAAAATCAACGTAGATTGCCGTGCAACCATCGGTGAAGTCGGTAACGAAGAGCAAAGCCTGAAGAAAATCGGTAAAGCCGGTGCCAATCGTTGGCGCGGTATTCGTCCGACCGTTCGTGGTGTTGTCATGAACCCTGTCGATCACCCGCATGGTGGTGGTGAAGGTCGTACCGGTGAAGCTCGCGAACCGGTTAGCCCATGGGGTACTCCTGCTAAAGGCTACCGCACTCGTAATAACAAACGCACGGATAACATGATTGTTCGTCGTCGTTACTCAAATAAAGGTTAATTAGTATGGCTCGTTCATTGAAAAAAGGCCCATATGTAGACCTGCATTTGCTGAAAAAAGTAGATGCTGCTCGTGCAAGCAACGACAAGCGCCCGATTAAAACTTGGTCTCGTCGTTCTACCATTCTGCCTGATTTTATCGGTCTGACCATTGCTGTGCACAACGGCCGCACCCATGTGCCTGTGTTTATCAGCGATAACATGGTTGGTCATAAATTAGGTGAATTCTCATTGACCCGTACCTTTAAAGGCCACTTGGCTGATAAAAAGGCTAAAAAGAAATAAGGTGAATCATGAGAGTAAATGCACAACATAAAAATGCCCGTATTTCAGCTCAAAAAGCTCGTTTGGTAGCTGATTTGATTCGTGGTAAAGACGTTGCCCAAGCTTTGAATATTTTGACTTTCAGCCCTAAAAAAGGTGCTGAGTTGATTAAAAAAGTATTGGAATCAGCTATTGCTAATGCCGAGCACAATAACGGTGCCGACATTGATGAGTTGAAAGTGGTCACTATCTTTGTTGACAAAGGTCCAAGCTTGAAACGTTTCCAAGCTCGTGCCAAAGGTCGCGGTAACCGCATTGAAAAACAAACTTGTCATATCAATGTGACAGTGGGCAACTAAGGAAAAGCTATGGGACAAAAGATTAACCCTACAGGCTTTCGCCTGGCGGTAACTAAAGACTGGGCTTCAAAATGGTTTGCTAAAAGCACCGACTTTTCTGCTGTTTTGAAACAAGATATTGATGTTCGTAACTACCTGCGTAAAAAATTGGCGAATGCTTCTGTTGGTCGCGTAGTTATTGAGCGTCCTGCAAAATCTGCACGCATTACCATCCACTCTGCCCGTCCAGGCGTAGTAATTGGTAAAAAAGGTGAGGATATCGAAGTTCTGAAACGTGATTTGCAAGCCTTGATGGGCGTGCCTGTTCATGTGAATATCGAAGAAATCCGTAAACCTGAATTGGATGCACAAATTATTGCTGATGGTATTGCTCAGCAATTGGAAAAACGCGTTCAATTCCGCCGTGCTATGAAACGCGCTATGCAAAATGCTATGCGTTCAGGAGCAAAAGGTATCAAGATTATGACCTCAGGTCGTCTGAATGGTGCAGATATTGCTCGTAGCGAATGGTATCGTGAAGGTCGAGTACCTCTGCATACTTTGCGCGCAAACGTAGATTATGCAACTAGCGAAGCTCATACTACTTATGGCGTGCTGGGTCTGAAAGTTTGGGTCTATACTGAAGGTAATGTAAAGACTTCAGCTAAACCTGAGCATGAAAAGAAACAAAGAAAGGCAGGTGGACGTAATGCTACAGCCAACTAGACTGAAATACCGCAAGCAACAAAAAGGTCGCAATACTGGTATTGCTACCCGCGGTAACAAAGTAAGTTTCGGTGAGTTCGGTTTGAAAGCCGTTGGTCGCGGTCGTTTGACTGCCCGCCAAATCGAAGCTGCTCGTCGTACAATGACTCGCCACATTAAACGTGGTGGTCGTATTTGGATTCGTGTATTCCCTGATAAACCAATTACTGAAAAACCTATTCAAGTTCGTATGGGTGGCGGTAAAGGTAACGTGGAATATTACATTGCCGAAATCAAACCAGGCAAAGTGTTGTATGAGATGGACGGTGTTCCAGAGGCTTTGGCTCGTGAAGCATTTGAATTAGCTGCTGCCAAATTGCCTATTCCTACGACCTTTGTAGTAAGACAGGTAGGTCAATAATGAAAGCAAATGAATTGAAAGACAAATCTATTGAGCAATTAAATGCAGATTTGTTGGACTTGTTAAAAGCTCAGTTTGGCTTACGTATGCAAAACGCAACTGGTCAATTGGGTAAGCCAAGCGAATTAAAACGTGTACGTCGCGATATTGCTCGTATTAAAACCATTTTAACTGAAAAAGGTGCTAAGTAATGAGCGAAAATAAAAATGTTCGTACTTTGCAAGGCAAAGTGGTAAGCGACAAAATGGACAAAACTGTGACAGTATTGGTTGAGCGTAAAGTAAAACACCCTCTGTACGGTAAAATTATCCGTTTATCAACTAAAATCCATGCCCATGATGAAAATAATCAATATGGAATTGGAGATGTTGTAGTAATTGCGGAATCTCGTCCACTGTCAAAAACCAAATCTTGGGTTGTTAAAGAACTGGTTGAGAAAGCACGTACTGTTTAAAATTTAAGACAGTTAGCTTTAATAAGAAACGAAGTGTTGCACCAAAGTGAATTTGCGTGTAAACTTCGTTTCTTATCTTTCAGTTTCTTCTGGAAGTTTCTTCCCTTCGGGATCCAAGACTGGTTTACTAGAACCGTGATGGTTTCATTTAGTTAGCTCAATTGAAATAAGTGGGCGAGTTATATGAAAATGGTAAATTAAGTTGGTTAATTTAAAGGTACTAATATGATTCAAATGCAGACCATCTTAGATGTGGCTGATAACTCTGGTGCGCGTCGTGTGATGTGCATCAAAGTGTTGGGCGGATCTAAGCGTCGCTACGCTTCTGTTGGCGATATTATTAAAGTCGCAGTTAAAGATGCGGCCCCGCGTGGTCGTGTTAAAAAAGGTGATGTATACAATGCGGTTGTTGTTCGTACTGCTAAAGGTGTACGTCGTCCTGATGGTGCGTTGATTAAATTCGATAACAATGCCGCCGTGTTGTTAAACAATAAACTTGAACCTCTGGGTACCCGTATTTTTGGTCCGGTAACCCGCGAGTTGCGTACTGAGCGATTTATGAAAATCGTTTCATTGGCGCCTGAAGTGTTATAAGGAATAGCGCGATGAATAAAATCATTAAAGGTGACCAAGTTGTTGTGATCACTGGTAAGGATAAAGGTAAGCAAGGTCAAGTAGTTCGCGTATTGGGTGGTAAAGTCGTTATTGAAGGTGTTAACGTCGTAAAACGTCACCAAAAACCCAATCCGATGCGTGGTATTGAGGGGGGTATTGTTGCTAAAGAAATGCCGTTGGATATTTCTAATGTTGCAATCCTGAATCCGGAAACTAATAAAGCAGACCGTGTTGGTATTAAACTGATTGAGAATGAAGGCAAAGTTAAGCGCGTTCGTTTCTTCAAATCAAATGGCTCTGTTATTGGAGCATAAGGAGATAACATGGCTCGTTTGAGAGAGTTTTATAAAGATACAGTTGTTCCTGAACTGATTAAACAATTTGGTTACAAGTCAGTAATGGAAGTTCCCCGTATTGAAAAAATTACTTTAAATATGGGTGTTGGAGAAGCTGTTGCTGATAAAAAAGTTATGGAGCATGCGGTATCTGACTTAGAGAAAATTGCTGGTCAAAAACCAGTCGTTACTGTTGCTCGTAAATCTATCGCAGGTTTTAAGATTCGCGATAATTATCCTGTCGGTTGCAAAGTAACATTGCGCCGTGATCAAATGTTTGAATTCTTGGATCGTTTGATTACTATTGCATTACCTCGTGTACGTGACTTCCGTGGTGTAAGTGGCAAATCATTTGATGGTCGTGGTAATTACAACATGGGTGTTCGCGAGCAAATCATTTTCCCGGAAATTGAATACGATAAAATTGATGCTTTGCGTGGTTTGAATATTACTATTACAACTACTGCAAAAACTGATGAGGAAGCTAAAGCTTTATTGTCACTGTTCAAGTTTCCGTTTAAAGGATAATCATGGCTAAGAAAGCACTTATTAATCGTGAACTGAAACGTCAAGCTCTGGCGAAAAAGTTTGCAGCCAAACGTGAGGCAATTTTTGCTGTTATTAATGATGCGAATGCAACTGAAGAGGAGCGCTTTGAAGCTCGTCTGAAATTCCAATCCATTCCGCGTAATGCAGCTCCTGTACGTCAACGCCGTCGTTGTGCTTTGACAGGTCGTCCTCGTGGTACTTTCCGTAAATTCGGTTTGGGTCGTATTAAAATCCGTGAAATCGCTATGCGTGGCGAGATTCCCGGTGTTGTTAAAGCTAGCTGGTAATAGGAGTATTAATAATGAGTATGCATGATCCTATTTCCGATATGTTGACTCGTATTCGTAATGCGCAACGTGCCAATAAGGTAGCGGTTGCCATGCCTTCCTCTAAATTAAAGTGTGCAATTGCAAAAGTCTTGAAAGAAGAAGGTTATATCGAGGATTTTTCGGTTTCTGCTGATGCGAAGCCGGTATTGGAAATTCAATTGAAATATTATGCAGGCCGTCCTGTGATTGAGCAAATTAAACGTGTTTCACGTCCAGGTTTGCGTATTTACAAAGCTTCTAGCGAAATTCCTAATGTTATGAATGGATTGGGTATCGCTATTGTTAGTACTTCTAAAGGTGTGATGACTGACCGCAAGGCTCGTTCTGAGGGCGTCGGCGGTGAGTTGTTGTGCATCGTAGCCTAGTGGAGAAAAGTAAATGTCACGTGTCGCAAAAAACCCAGTGACTGTTCCTGCTGGTGTAGAAGTAAAATTTGGAACAGAAGCATTGGTTATCAAGGGTAAGAATGGCGAGTTGGTCTTTCCTTTGCATTCTGATGTCGTCATTGAATTAAACGATGGTAAATTAACTTTTGCTGCAAAAAATGACAGTAAGCAGGCAAATGCTATGTCAGGTACTGCTCGTGCATTAGTTAATAATATGGTTAAAGGTGTTTCAGAAGGTTTTGAGAAAAAACTACAATTGATTGGTGTGGGTTACCGTGCTCAAGCTCAAGGCAAAGTTTTGAATTTGTCTTTGGGTTTTTCTCATCCAATCGTATATGAAATGCCTGAAGGTGTTTCTGTTCAAACTCCTAGCCAAACAGAGATCGTTTTGACTGGTGCAGATAAACAAGTAGTTGGTCAAGTCGCTGCTGAAATTCGTGCATTCCGTTCTCCTGAGCCTTATAAAGGTAAGGGTGTTCGTTATGTAGGTGAAGTGGTAGTGATGAAAGAAGCCAAGAAAAAATAATTGAGGTTCACTAATGGATAAACATACAACCCGACTCCGTCGTGCACGCAAAACCCGTGCACGTATTGCGGACTTGAAAATGGTAAGATTATGTGTGTTCCGTAGCAATAATCATATTTATGCTCAAGTAATTAGTGCTGAAGGTGATAAAGTATTGGCTCAAGCCTCTACATTGGAAGCTGAAGTGCGTGGTAGTCTGAAATCTGGTGGCAACGTCGAGGCGGCTGCAGTAGTAGGAAAGCGCATTGCTGAGAAAGCTAAAGCCGTAGGCGTAGAAAAAGTTGCTTTTGATCGTTCAGGTTTCCAATATCACGGTCGAGTGAAAGCTTTGGCTGAAGCTGCACGTGAAAATGGTTTAAGCTTCTAATAATTGGAGACTTTCAGATGGCAAAACATGAAATTGAAGAACGTGGTGACGGCCTGATTGAAAAAATGGTCGCAGTTAATCGCGTAACTAAAGTAGTTAAAGGTGGTCGTATCATGGCTTTCTCTGCGCTAACTGTTGTTGGTGATGGGGATGGTCGTATTGGTATGGGTAAAGGTAAGTCAAAAGAAGTGCCGGTAGCTGTTCAAAAAGCAATGGATCAGGCTCGTCGCTCTATGATTAAAGTACCTCTAAAAAATGGTACGATTCATCATGAGGTTATTGGACGTCATGGCGCTACTAAAGTCTTTATGCAACCCGCTAAAGAAGGTAGTGGTGTAAAGGCAGGTGGTCCTATGCGCTTAGTTTTTGATGCTATGGGTATTCATAACATTTCTGCTAAAGTGCATGGTTCTACAAACCCTTATAACATTGTACGAGCTACATTAGATGGCTTGTCTAAGTTATATACACCTGCTGATATCGCTGCTAAACGTGGCCTAACAGTAGAAGACATTTTGGGAGCAAACCATGACTGAGCAAAAAAAGATTAAAGTTACATTGGTGAAGAGCCTGATTGGTACAATTGAATCTCATCGTGCATGTGCTCGTGGTTTAGGTTTACGCCATCGTGAGCATACAGTAGAGGTTTTAGATACCCCTGAAAACCGTGGTATGATTAACAAAATCAGCTACTTGTTGAAAGTGGAGTCTTGATATGTTTCTAAATTCTATTCAACCTGCTGAGGGGGCTACTCACGCTCGTCGTCGTGTAGGTCGTGGTATTGGTAGTGGTTTAGGTAAAACTGGTGGCCGTGGTCATAAAGGTCAAAAAAGCCGTTCTGGTGGTTTTCATAAAGTAGGTTTCGAAGGCGGTCAAATGCCTTTGCAACGTCGCCTGCCAAAACGTGGTTTCAAATCTTTGACTGCTGCTGCTAACGCTGAGATTCGTTTGAGTGAATTGAACTTACTCGCTGTGAATGAGATTGATGTATTAGTTCTCAAGCAAGCTGGGTTGGTTCCTACAACTGTTTCCAATGTGAAAGTTATTGCCTCTGGTGAGCTTTCAAAAGCTGTTGTCCTGAAGGGCATTAAAGCCACTAAAGGGGCTAAAGCAGCAATTGAAGCTGCTGGTGGTAAAGTGGAAGAATAAGGCTTGCATTATAGTGGCTAATCAACAATCTTTATCAGGCTTGTCCAAATTTGGAGATCTGAAAAAACGTCTAACGTTTCTTTTAGGGGCGTTAGTTGTTTTTCGTATTGGTGCCCATATCCCTGTACCTGGCGTAGATGCTGTTGCTTTAGCTAAATTATACGAAAGCGCTGGGAACGGCATACTAGGCATGTTGAACATGTTTTCTGGTGGTTCGTTAGAGCGCTTTAGTATATTTGCAATTGGCATAATGCCATATATTTCAGCATCAATAATTGTTCAATTGGCCTCTGAAATAATTCCTTCTTTAAAGGCATTAAAAAAGGAAGGGGAGGCAGGTCGAAAAGTTATTACAAAATATACAAGATACGGTACAGTACTATTAGCTATCTTACAGAGTTTTGGTGTAGCTACCTTTGTATTCCAACAAGGTGTAGTTGTCACTAATTCTTTAGAGTTCCATATTTCTACGGTAGTGAGCTTAGTCACAGGTACAATGTTCCTGATGTGGTTAGGTGAGCAGATTACGGAGCGTGGGATTGGGAATGGCATTTCTTTGATTATTACTGCTGGTATCGCTGCCGGTATTCCTTCTGGTATAGCAAGATTATTAGCTTTAACGAGTCAAGGATCAATTGGTATGCCTACAGCTGTGTCAATTGTTATTGGTGCATTGCTATTAATTTATATTGTTGTATATTTTGAAAGTGCGCAGCGTAAAGTTCCCGTGCATTATGCGAAACGCCAAATTGGTAGTGGTGTAATGCAAGGTTCTAATACACATATGCCCTTTAAGTTGAATATGGCAGGCGTCATTCCTCCTATTTTTGCGTCAAGTATTATTTTGTTTCCATCCACTTTGTTAAGCTGGTTTGGTTCTAATGATACAGGTAGTTTGTTGCATAAAATTGCTGGTTTGCTTCAGCATGGACAAGCTTTATATATTTTGTTATTTACAGTGACAATTATTTTCTTCTGCTATTTTTATACAGCCTTGGTTTTTAGCCCAAAAGAAATGGCAGAGAATTTGAAGAAAAGCGGTGCTTTTGTGCCGGGAATTCGACCTGGTAAGCAAACTTCTCAGTATCTGGAGCAGGTTGTATTACGCCTTACTTTGTTTGGTGCATTATATATTACAACTATTTGTTTAATTCCAGAATTTTTGACAACAGCTTTGAATGTTCCTTTTTATTTGGGTGGTACATCTTTACTGATTTTAGTCGTGGTGACAATGGACTTTAGTACCCAAATTAACTCTTACCGCATGACTCAGCAATATGAGAGTTTAATGAGCGGTCTTGATATGAAATCTTTATCACGTAAGTAGAATTATGGCTAAAGAAGATACCATACAAATGCAGGGGGAGATTCTTGAAACTCTACCTAACGCAACTTTTAAAGTAAAGCTTGAGAATGACCATATTGTATTAGGTCATATTTCCGGGAAAATGCGTATGCACTATATCCGGATCTCTCCTGGGGATAAGGTGACGGTAGAACTGACACCTTATGATTTAACTCGGGCTCGGATAGTCTTCCGAGCTAGATAAAACGATATAAGGAAAGATAATGCGTGTACAACCGTCTGTAAAGAAAATTTGCCGCAACTGTAAGATTATCCGTCGTAATCGAGTGGTTCGTGTAATTTGTACTGACCCTCGTCACAAACAACGTCAAGGTTAAGGGAACTTTTCTTTTAGCAAGACTTTGTGGTATAGTGACGAACTTTGCCGTTTAAAGGAAAAAATATGGCTCGTATTGCAGGGGTAAATATCCCTAATAATGCACATATCGTAATTGGCTTGCAGGCTATTTATGGTATCGGTGCTACTCGTGCTAAATTAATTTGCGAGGCAGCAAATATTGCTCCCACTACAAAAGCAAAAGATTTGGACGAGGCTCAATTAGACGCTTTGCGTGAACAAGTTGCTAAGTATGAAGTAGAAGGCGATTTGCGCCGTGAGGTAACGATGAGCATCAAACGATTGATGGACATGGGTTGTTACCGTGGTTTCCGTCATCGTCGAGGTTTGCCTTGTCGTGGTCAACGCACTCGCACAAACGCTCGTACCCGCAAAGGTCCGCGTAAAGCGATTGCTGGTAAAAAATAATTTTTAAGGAATTTTATTAATGGCTAAAGCAAACACAGCTTCGCGTGTACGTAAAAAAGTACGTAAAACCGTAAGCGAAGGTATTGTGCATGTACATGCTTCTTTCAACAATACCATCATTACAATCACTGACCGTCAAGGCAATGCATTGTCTTGGGCTACCTCTGGCGGCGCTGGTTTTAAAGGTTCTCGTAAAAGTACACCGTTTGCAGCTCAAGTGGCTGCAGAAGCAGCTGGTAAAGTTGCCCAAGAATATGGCGTTAAAAATTTAGAAGTTCGTATAAAAGGCCCTGGTCCCGGTCGAGAGTCTTCTGTACGTGCACTCAACGCTCTTGGTTTTAAAATTACCAGTATTACCGACGTTACTCCGTTGCCTCATAACGGTTGCCGTCCGCCTAAAAAACGTCGTATTTAAAGGAGTGATTGAAACATGGCACGTTATATTGGCCCTAAATGTAAATTAGCACGTCGAGAAGGCACTGATTTATTTCTGAAGAGCGCCCGTCGTTCTTTGGATTCTAAATGTAAACTTGATTCTGCTCCCGGTCAGCACGGTGCAAAGAAACCGCGTTTGTCCGACTATGGTTTGCAATTGCGTGAAAAGCAAAAAATTCGTCGTATTTATGGCGTTTTGGAACGTCAATTCCGTCGTTATTTTGCAGAAGCAGATCGACGTAAAGGCTCTACTGGTGAATTGCTGCTGCAATTGTTAGAGTCTCGTTTGGATAATGTAGTATATCGCATGGGATTTGGCTCGACTCGTGCTGAGGCGCGTCAGCTGGTTTCTCATAAAGCAATTACCGTTAACGGTCAGGTTGTAAATATTCCTTCTTTCCAAGTTAAAGCGGGTGATGTTGTAGCTGTTCGTGAGAAAGCTAAAAAACAGGTTCGTATCCAGGAAGCTTTAAGTCTGGCAACTCAAATCGGTTTACCAAGCTGGGTTTCTGTTGATGTAGACAAATTGGAAGGCGTATTTAAAAATATGCCGGATCGTTCAGAATTAACTGGCGATATTAATGAACAGCTGGTGGTAGAATTCTACTCTAAATAACGCTAGCTCAGTGAGGGACAGTTAAATGCAAAATAGCACAACCGAATTTTTGAAACCTCGTCAAATTGATGTCGATACTTTATCTACAACTCGTGCAAAAGTATCCATGCAGCCGTTTGAGCGCGGTTTTGGTCATACTTTAGGTAATGCTTTGCGTCGTATCTTACTGTCATCCATGAATGGTTTTGCTCCTACTGAAGTGGCCATTTCCGGTGTGTTGCACGAATACTCTACTGTTGATGGCGTTCAAGAAGATGTTGTCGATATTTTGTTGAATGTCAAAGGTATTGTATTTAAGCTGCATGGGCGTGGCCAAGTTCAGTTAACTTTGAGAAAGTCAGGGGTCGGTACAGTAGTTGCCGGTGATATCGAATTGCCACATGATGTGGAAATTTTAAATCCTGAGCATATTATTTGTCATTTGGCCGAGAATGGTCAAATTGAGATGGAAATCAAAGTTGAGCAGGGGCGTGGCTATCAATCTGTTTCCGGTCGTCGTGTTGTGCGCGATGAAAACCGCCAGATTGGTGCAATTCAGTTGGATGCGAGCTTTTCGCCCATCAGTCGTGTTAGCTTTGAAGTTGAACCTGCACGCGTAGAGCAGCGTACGGATTTAGATAAATTGGTTTTGGATATTGAAACTGATGGTTCTATTGATCCTGAAGAAGCTGTACGTAGTGCTGCTCGTATTTTAATTGATCAAATGTCTATCTTTGCTGATTTGCAAGGTACTCCAGTAGAAGAAGTTGAAGAAAAAGCTCCTCCTATTGACCCTATCCTGCTGCGTCCGGTAGATGATTTGGAATTAACTGTACGTTCAGCTAATTGTCTGAAAGCTGAAGATATTTATTATATCGGCGATTTGATTCAACGTACTGAAACAGAGCTTCTTAAAACTCCGAATTTGGGTCGTAAATCTTTGAATGAAATCAAAGAAGTGTTGGCATCTAAAGGCTTGACACTAGGTTCCAAATTGGAAGCTTGGCCGCCTGTAGGCTTAGAAAAGCCGTAAGTTTGAAGATTAAAGGATAATGACATGCGTCATCGTAATGGTAACCGCAAATTAAACCGTACAAGCAGCCATCGCGCTGCAATGCTGCGTAATATGGCGAACTCATTGTTGACTCACGAGACTATTGTGACAACTTTGCCTAAAGCTAAAGAATTACGCCGCGTAGTTGAGCCCTTAATTACATTGGGTAAAAAACCTTCCTTGGCAAACCGTCGTTTGGCATTTGACCGCACTCGTGATCGTGATGTTGTAGTTAAATTGTTTGATGAGTTAGGTCCACGTTTTGCTGCCCGTAATGGCGGTTATGTTCGTGTACTGAAATATGGTTTCCGCAAAGGTGACAATGCACCTTTGGCATTGATTGAATTAGTAGACAAAGCAGCAGAAGCTGCCGAGTAATCTAATACACTATAATAAAACACCATTTGTTTTCTCAAATGGTGTTTTATTATATGCAAGCTACCTTTTGTGTATTTTAAATACTCTATTTAAAATACTCTCGGTATATTGAAGTTATTCTTTTTGTTTGTATAGTGGATTAAATTTAAATCAGGACAAGGCGACGAAGCCGCAGACAG
>JVVZ01000404.1:0-721 GCA_001062585.1 Neisseria meningitidis | reverse complement strand
GTACTGTCTGCGGCTTCGTCGCCTTGTCCTGATTTAAATTTAATCCACTATAAGTTGTCTTGTGTCGGAACTTTGATTTATCGTTCTTTTTGAACAGCAATTAGATTGAATGTTGAAAAGGTCGTCTGAAAATCATTTTTTTGGCTTTCAGACGACCTCTTTCTTTATAGGCAACATTTGCCGAAACGCAGTTTTTTATTCAGGCCGGAAGCGTAAGTAAGCTGCTTGATGACCAGTATATTGGTGTGGTCTTCTAGGGCGCGTATGCTGTGGGTTTCGTTGGGCTCAAGGCGGACGACTTGAAGTCCTTGCGTGGAGAGGGTTTCGGTTTGGGTGATGATTTTGGCGCTGCCGTTGAGTACCAGCAGGAGAATAATGGCATCGGCTTGATAATCGGGGATTTCATTATCCTTTTGCAGGGAGAGTTGAACGATTTCTTGGTCGATATCACTATGGATAACGCCGCCGAGCAAGGCTTTGGGATCTAGGGTGTATTGTTGCATGATGACTCCTTGAAAAGAAAAGCTTTGAGAAAGATTTCAAAAGACGGAAATGTCTTGAGGGTCGTCTGAAAAATACTGGAGACGGCAATAAGTTTGATTGTACGGGTGTATCGGCGGGAGAAATTCAATATAAGTCAATATTGTTGTGAATTGGGGCGGTTGGCTTTTGTATAGTGGATTAAATTTAAATCAGGACAAGGCGACGAAGCCGCAGACAG
>JVVZ01000403.1:0-7985 GCA_001062585.1 Neisseria meningitidis | reverse complement strand
TCTTTGAGCTAAGGCGAGGTAACGCCGTCCTGGTTTAAAGTTAATCCACTATATAAACTCAAACATCAGCATATCCATACCCGATACGGCTCATGCTGAAACCCAATGTCTCAGGCAAATTTAACGTCTTTATCGGGTCTCGACCCAAGCTGCGCTTACCGATTTGAATCGGCTATACTACCGCCTTTCCTTAACACACACATTGTCATGAGTACCAAAAAATTTCCTGTCCCCCTCAGCTATTTCAGCATGCCGTTGGGGCTTTTCGCGCTCGGTTTGTCTTGGCGTTACGGCGCGCGTATCGGGCTTTTGCCGACTTGGGCTGCGGAAACGCTGTTAGCCGCCGCCTTCGTGCTTTGGCTGCTGCTGGTCATTGCCTACATCATCAAAATCCGTTTTTTCCGCCCCGAATTTTTGCAGGATTTGCAGGATTTGGTGCAATGCTGTTTCATCAGCGCGATTCCGATTACCGCTATGCTGGCAGGTTTGGCGGCACTGCCCTACCAAACGCTACCGGCAAAAGGGTTGATTTTGCTCGGAACTGCGGGACAGTTGGCATTTGCCATGTACCGCGCAGGCGGCTTGTGGCGCGGTGTCCATACCCTTGATGCCACCACGCCGATTGTTTACCTGCCCACCGTTGCCACCAACTTTGTCAGCGCGACCGCAATGGCGGCATTGGGTTGGTCGGATTACGCCTGGCTGTTTTTGGGCGCGGGGCTGTTTTCATGGCTTAGCTTGGAAGCCGCCATATTGAGCCGTTTGCGTACCGGCACACCCGTCAACGCCCCTGTGCGCGGTATTGTCGGCATTCAACTTGCGCCCGCTTTTGTCGGCTGCGGCGCCTATTTCGCCGTATCGGGCGGGCACATCGACACCTTCGCGCTGCTTTTAATCGGCTACGGCTGCCTGCAATTCCTGCTACTGCTGCGCCTTCTGCCTTGGATGCTGGAACAGGGTTTCAGCCCCAGTTTTTGGGGTTTCTCGTTCGGTTTGGCGGCAATGACGGGCTGCGGTTTCCATTTGATTGCCGAACAGCGTTTACTGTTTTTAGGCTATTTCCTCGCCACCACAGGCTCCGGCTTGGTGATGTTGCTGTTGCTGGCGACTTTGAATTTGGCGAGACAGGGACGGTTGTTGATGAAATGAAAAATCGTGCGGCTTAAAGGCGTGATAAAACGGACATGGTCTCAGGTCGTCTGAAAACTATATTTGGAAATTCAAACCGATGAAGATAAACCCTGAAAACGGCAGCATTACCCTACCGGACAGCAACATGATTAGCGCACGCACCATGCTTGATGACTGGATTGCATCCTTCCCAAAATCCAGCCCGAATCATCTGCAAGCGGGAATAACATTTTTCAGTTTGTCATTTACCGAGCAGTCCGAGCAATACACCCTTACCGCCCAGTTTGAGCAGCAGCGGCTGGAGCGCTTATCCATATTCTTCTGCCCGATAGGCGAAGACAATAGCTGGGCAGCATGGTCGGAGGAGCGCGAATTGCAACGTAGAAAACAGTTTGATCGATGGCTAGATAAACAACTGGGTGATGCCCCTTGTTCCATTAAAGCATCGTCATCCGGCAAATGCCGTCGATTTATATGGGGCAATGCGGGCGCGTATTACCACAACAAAGACGGCAGTACGATGATTGTCATCAGTTATCGCTGAACGCCTTTCAAAGGACACCCCATGCACTACCAATCGCTAACCACCGTACTGGAACAATACAGCAGCAACCTGACCCACCATCCCGTCTCCCCCAACAGCCTTGCCCTGCATATCGACCGTCAAACGCAAGGTCGTCTGAAACTCCACACACCCGACGGCATCAGCCTCAGCCTGACTTATCAAGATGAACCCGTGTTTTGGTCTTTCTTCAGCCACGATTTATACGACGTTTACCTCGTCCGCAGCTACGCCGAAAGCTGGCAGGCATACCAGCCCGTCGGGCACATCGGCAGCCGCGTGAACGAACACATCGCCCGCCAACCCGCCGCAGAGCAAGGCCTGTTGTGGAACAAATATTTCATCGAACAACTCGCCGCCCACGACACAGGACTGCTCGGCATCGGTGAATGGCATTTCGACTACCGCCCCGCCCAAACCCTGCCCCCACAATGGGGAGAATGTTGGCACGACACCGCCGTAGGGCAGCCTGAAACCGACGAAAACTACCATAAATGGCTGTTTTCAGGCAGCCGTTTCGACGCGCTGGACAACAATTTTTATACCCAGACCGAACGCTTCATCGCCCTGAAAACCCACTACGCCGAAGACGGTCGTCTGAAATATTGGCGCAAACGTGCACAGCAAAACCAACTGCCGCCCGTCTTGGTGTACGAACTCTCCGCCCAGTCTGACCGCTGGCTGATTTTAGACGGACACCTGCGCCTCGCCGCCGCGCTTACCGAAGGGCAACTGCCGCCCCTGATTACCATCCAGGCCACCACCGCCCGAAACAGCCCGCAAACCGCCGCCGAACACGAAACCGCAAAAACCGCCGCCCTGTCGCAATACGAAAAAATCGCCCGACAAACCGACCACAATCCCCAAGCCCTAAACGCCGTCAGCCAACACATCATCCGCGCCTACGATACCCGCCCCTACCTGCTGCACACCACCCGCGCCGCCGCCGACATCGCCCCGAAAATCTGGCTGCAACAATTGCAAACCTACGCCGCACAACACGGTTTCGCCGAAGAATTTGAACGCGTTTGGACAACGGAATCATGGCCGATGAAACGGGTTGCTGCTTTTCAGGTCGTCTGAAAAGGTCAGGTTGTTTTAAACTTTTCAGACGACCCCAACAGGTAAACCCTTCCCACCCTGACCCACACCAATAATTTCCACCTAATTTTCCCCACATACAATCCCCACAAACGGCGCAGACCGCTTCATATTCCCATCCGTAAGGACCACTACCATGAAAAACATTAAATTTACCTTAGCCATATTTTTCGGCGGCATATTCGCTTTATGGCTCCTTGCTACATCATTTCCAGATCAGTGGGGCGTATTTCCCGTACGCAACCTATTGCTACAACTCACAGGCACCATCAGCATACTGGCCATGAGTGGCTGTCTGATACTTGCCGTGCGCCCCAAAATACTGGAAACCCCGCTTGGCGGGCTGGACAAAATGTACCGCCTGCATAAATGGCTCGGCATCATTGCCCTTTCAGGCAGCATCCTGCATTGGACCTGCAAACAATTCCCCAAATGGCTTATCGAACTTGGTCTGATTGACGGAAAACGTCCGCCACGCCCGCCGATGCAGGAAATATTGACGTTAAAAGATTGGCTGGCTACCCAACGCCACTTTGCCGAAGAAGTTGGCGAAATTGCTTTTTATGTCGCCATCGTCCTGCTTGTCGCCGCCCTCATCAAACGTATACCCTACCGCTGGTTTGCCAAACTCCACATACTTATCGTCCCCGTTTATCTCGCGCTCGTGTGGCACACCATCGTACTGGCAAATTTTGCCTATTGGTCGCAACCGCTGGGATGGCTGCTCATCGCAGCCTTACTTGCAGGCATCGCCTGCTCGCTGATTGCCCTGTTCAAGCGCATCGGCAATCCGCAAAACGCCACCGTATCCTCCCTAAATCAAAACGGCAACCTACTTTCCCTGACCCTGAATGCCCCAAAATGGCAAGGACACCGCGCAGGACAATTCCTCTTTTTACGCGCACACGGAGAAAGCCACCCCTTTACCATCGCCTCCGACTGGCAGCCTGATAACCAACAGCTCACGCTCGTGATCAAAGACTTGGGCGACTACACCCGCCGCCTGCCGCAGCGCCTGAATATCGGCGACACCGTGCAAATCGACGGCGCATACGGACGATTCGACTTTTCCGATGGACAAGCGCAAATCTGGGTCAGCAACGGTATCGGTTTTACCCCATTTCTCGCACGACTCAATGAACTGGCCAAACAGCCCGCCACCCAGCCGACAGACTGGTTTCATGCCGATAGAAACCTGCCTGCCGAAACATTAGCCCACTGGCAAAATTTAGCGCAACAAGCCAATGTCAATTTCCACTATATCCCTTCCGAAACCCAAAGGCTCACCGCCGAACATATCGGGCAGACTGTCCGCGACAGTGCAAACCGCAGCCTATGGCTTTGTGGCAACCGCAATTTCACTCGCAGCATCTCAGGCAGCCTAAAAACGCGGTCGCAACATTTGGAGTTGTTTGAATTCCGCTAAACGGTCGTAGGTGCAAGGCAGCTTGAAAGCACAACCTTAACTGAGTCCAAACAAAAGCAGTCCGCACCTTCAAAATGAAGTTGCGGACTGTTTTTTGCTTTTCAGACGACCTTTACTACTTCTAAAAGGTCGTCTGAAAATCCGTCTACCCTAAAGCCACTTTTTCAGCTACCCTTCCCCTATTATTTTCCTCCACTTCCCAAGGAGTTCCCCATGAACATCGCCATCACCGGCGCCAGCGGCAACATCGGCGGCATGGTCGCCCGTCATCTGAACACACGCGGTCTGCCGCTTATCCTGCCGCTGCGCAACCCCGCCAAAGCTCCCGATCTGCCGAACTGCGAGGCGCGGCGGTTTGCCTATGGTGATTTGGAGCTTGCCAAACAGGCGTTAAACGGGGTGGATGTGCTGTTTATGGTGTCCGCCGCCGAAAGCCCGACGCGCGAACAGGAGCATTTGACTTTGGTGCAGGCGGCTTCGGTAGCGGGCGTGAAACGCATTGTCTATCTCTCTTTTGCACAGGCGGAGTTGGACAGCACCTTCACGCTGGCGCGCACCCATGCGGTTACCGAAAATGCAATCCGGCAAACCAATATGCGCTACACCTTTCTGCGCGACAATTTTTACAGCGAGATGATGGCAACGATTGCCAACACAGACGGCATCATCGCAGGCCCTGCCGACGACGGGCGCGTTGCCTGCGTTTCGCAGCGCGATGTCGCCCAAGCTGCGGCAAACGTCATCGCCGACATCGCGTGCGGCAACCACCGCCACGATAATCAGACCTATACGCTGACAGGTTCCCAAGCATTAAACTTCGCTGAAATAGCCGCCGTCTTAACCGAAATCACCGGCAAACCGCACCGCTACCACAATGAAACCATGGAAGAAGCCTTTGCCAGCCGCAAAGCCGCGTACCCTGACACGCCCGACTGGCAGATTGAAGCGTGGGTTTCCACCTACACCGCCATTGCCAAAGGCGAACTTGCCGCCGTTTCAGACGACCTGCCAAAGTTTTTGGAACGTGAGCCGCGCCGCTTTGTCGAAGTTGCAAAGGATATTTATGATGCAGCCTGAACACAACACCCCCTTAATCGAATTCCAAAACGTCAGCAAACGCTACGACAGCCACACCGCCGTGAACGAACTGAACCTGACCATTTACCAAGGCGAGTTTTTCGTGTTGGTGGGCGGCAGTGGCAGCGGCAAATCCACTACGCTGCGCATGATTAATGCATTGACCGAGCCGACCGACGGCGATGTTTATTTCAACGGCAGGCGTATCAAAGATTACAACATCCGCGGGCTGCGCCACTGCATCGGTTACGTGCTGCAACAAATCGCCCTGTTCCCCACCATGACCGTGCGGCAGAATATCGAGCTGATGCCCGACATTTTGGGCTGGGACAAACCGAAGCGTACATCGCGCGTGAACGAACTGCTCGAGCTGGTCGGTATGCCGCCCGAAACCTACCTAAACCGCTATCCGCACGAACTCTCAGGCGGCGAACAGCAGCGCATCGGCATCCTGCGCGCCATCGCCGCCAAACCCGACATCTTGTTGATGGACGAACCCTTTTCCGCCCTCGACCCGCTCGCCCGCGCCTCCCTTCAGGAAACCGTTTCCCTGATTCACAAAAAACTCGGTACCACCATCGTTTTCGTTACCCACGACATGAACGAAGCCGCCAAACTCGCCTGTCGCATCGGCGTGATGCAACAAGGCAGGCTGGTGCAGGTCGATACGCCGCAGGATATTCAAAACCATCCGGCGGATGATTATGTGCGCTCCCTGTTCGGCGTGGCACAGCCGGAAAACACCGCCTCCGCCGACGAAGTCATCAACCTTTACCGCCGTTTGGACGCAGACGGCAAAGCGCGGGTAAGGGAACACTGGGCAAAAGAAGAAAACAAAAAAGATTAGAAAAAGGGTCGTCTGAAAACGTCAAAATGGTTTGAGGCAGCTTACGATATTTGTTTGAACGCTGCCGAAGCGTCGTTTTCAGACGACCTTTTCCCAATCCGTATCCTGATATTGTTATAATCCGAGCTGTCCGGACAACCACCGATTTATATTCATATGAACACCTTCATCCTCCACGACACACGCCCTTATCCGCAGACTCCGGTTAAAAACCATTTACTGATAAACGCCTCCCTGCTCGCACACGGCACGACCGCCGCAACCCGCAAGATTGCTGTGGGGCAGTTGCAAACCGAAATCCGCAACCAGCTTCATCAAAACTACTACGTCAACTTGTCCGTTGCCATGACCATGGCGCCCGATGTAGAGACTTACAACGCGCTGATGCAGAGCATCAACCAAGTGTTATCCGCCGAAAACGAAGACGAAGCCCAATGGTTTGCCCTGCCCGTCGTCATCGTCGCCGGCTGCAAACAGGAGCGATCGCTGCCCCTGACGCTGCCTACCGAGGCACTGACCGCCTGCCTGTCCAACTATCCCCACTTGCGCGCTTTAACGCAAAACACCCAATGGCTGCCCTTCCTCGCCCATTCAGACGACCTGAGCGGCATCACGCCCGAACAGTGGTGGAACGCGAAACAAAACAGCGAATCCGCCGCCGTATTCCTGCAAACCTTTGAAGACAAACCGCTGATCTGCCCCGAAGGACAGTCCGTCCACGTCGTTTACGCGCTGGGCTACGGCGATAAAAACCTGCAAACCGCCTTGGGTGTCAACCTGCAACAGGCAGGCCTGCCGCTGATGCAAGTTTGGCAGGAAAGCCTTACCGCCGCCGGCGTTACCCTCTTCACCAATCCGCTGTCCCCGAACACCCCGCTCCAAGCCCTGACCGACGGCAGCCACACCCGTCAGCGCATGGCGATGGACGTGTTCGCCACCAACGCCATCCGTGCCATCCGTATGCAGAGTCCGCGCGTCGGCGTCGTCATCGCCGCAAGGGCGGGCGGGCAGATTCTGTTCGGTTTCAACGCGACCGACAGCGCGTTTGAAGTCGTCCCGCAAGTGTTCGTGTGGAACCTTTCGTCTTCCGACAACATCGCCGTCATCCAACACAACTTCCTCGACCTGATGGCGGAATGCCGCGTCGAGCATATCCGCATCCTGCACGACGTTTTGCCGGAAAATGCCGACCTGCCGACCTACGCGCAATCCCTGTCCCTGGACGGACACAACCCATTCTTCTCCGAACACGCCTAAACCGCCTATGAAAAACCATTCCGTACTCTTCGTCTGCCTCGGCAACATCTGCCGCTCACCCATGGCAGAATACGTCCTGCGCCACCGCGCCCGCGAAGCAGGCGTAGCCCACCGCGTCCGCACCGACAGCGCAGGCACATCCGGCTGGCACGATGGCGAAAACATGCACCAAGGCACGCGCAAAACCCTCGCCACCCACGGCATCGACCATCAAGGTTTTACCAGCAGCAAAGTGCGTTCCGAAGATTTCGATAAATTCGACTTCATCATCGCCATGGACGACAACAACCTTGCCGAACTGGAAAAAATGTTCGGCAAACACCCTGACAAAATCTTCAAACTCACCGACCTCATCCCCGAAAGCGGCTACCGCCACGTCCCCGACCCGTGGTACACCGGCGACTTTGACGAAACCTTCAGACTTGTGGACGCAGGCAGCGTCGCGTTGCTGAAAAAGCTGGGTTTGGTTTGAATCGGTTTACACAACATTTAAAGTTGAACACAACGCAGTAAAAAAGGTCGTCTGAAACCTGAACTGCACCCCAAAAGTTGGACATCCCCTCCAACTCACAAGGTGCAGTTTT
>JVVZ01000402.1:0-202 GCA_001062585.1 Neisseria meningitidis | reverse complement strand
AGAACGATTCTCTAAGGTGCTGAAGCACCAAGTGAATCGGTTCCGTACTATCTGCACTGTCTGCGGCTTCGTCGCCTTGTCCTGATTTAAAGTTAATCCACTATAGATTCATAGAATCAAAAAGGTCGTCTGAAAACGTTGGGCAAAGCTGAACTGCACCCCAAAAGTTGGACATCCCCTCCAACTCACAAGGTGCAGTTTT
>JVVZ01000401.1:0-424 GCA_001062585.1 Neisseria meningitidis | reverse complement strand
ATCTGTCCCTTCCCCCGTCTAGCGGGGGAAGGTTAGGATGGGGGTGGCTTTGTGACTTTAGGTCAAATCAAATTCGTGCAAACCGTAGAGCCACCCTCTCCCCGGCCCTCTCCCGCCGGACGGGAGAGGGGGGGCAGGTAAAAATAAGGTCGTCTGAAAACTCTGAGATTTGAGTTTTAAAGAAACTCGTTCCCGATTTTTTCAGACGACCTCGTTTATTCAATCAATACAGGCTTGGGATAACCCAAGTAGCGTGGGCTTTGCCCACGAAATCCATCACCTGACAATTCAAATCAGACAACAGCCGAATGGATATCCATTCTGGCATTTATCTCGCGGGCAAAGCCCACGCTACTCGTTGCAGCAACAACAATCTGTCCCTTCCCCCGTCTAGCGGGGGAAGGTTAGGATGGGGGTGGCTTTG
>JVVZ01000042.1:0-7429 GCA_001062585.1 Neisseria meningitidis | reverse complement strand
GAACAGGCCTAAGTGGTTCGGACGGATGTGTTCGGGGCAGGAAAGGGTGCAGAGGTTGCACATCACGCATTGGTCGAAGGTCAGCGCAGCCGCGCCGAAATCGCCCGATACCACTTGCGCCACGCCGTTTTCCACTTCCAAACCTTTGGGGCAGGCGCGGTTGCAGCCGCCGCAATGACGGCAGTTTTGCGCTTCGGGGAAGGCTTTGGCGGTGTCGTCCAGCCAGTTCCAGCCGTCGCCGACCTCGCTCACGTCGTAATACTGGATATGCTCGGGAATGAAGTAGTCCAAGAAGCTGACCTGCATCCCTTCTTCGACTTTGGTTTCACACGCCAACGCAGTCGTTACCTCGCGCTCGCCTTCCTTGCGGATCATGCAGCGGCACGAACCGCACACGCCTTGCCCCATACAGCCGACGTTGGCGGTAATCGCGCTGCCGGCACGGGCATAGGCCTGAATGATTGACGAGTCGGCGGAGGCCTTGACCTCGTGGCCGTCTATGGTCAGGGTTAACAAGTTTTCACTCATGGTAGTGTCCTGTGGAATGGGATAGGGGAAATCGGATGCGTGTATTTTTATTACAAATTTTTAAAATGTAGATATTTTTCAGGAAACGTCTTATAAATCAACGTCTGACTGTCTTTTATTAGTGTATCAGAATTTGGGTTTTTTGATGATGGCAGAGTCGTAAAGGCAGGGTAGTGGCGGATTGTGAACAAAAAATAGCGGTTTTCAGACGATCTTTGTGCCATCTTGTTATTTTGTAAGATAAAATAAACTTACGATAAAGGAATAACTGATAAAAACTGTTTTGAAATACGAGTAAATATCATTATTAAGTGTTTGATATAAAAGCATATATCTATGTATTTATTGGATAAATTTGCAAAGTGTAAGTAAATGCAAATGGTGTTATAAAATTTCATAAAAACAGCTAAGTTTGACTTCCGTCAAAAATCATCGTGGGTAGAATGACACGGCTTTTGCATTTGTGTATGGTTGAAAAAAGAAAGACAGGTCGTCTGAAAAATAATTGTTTCTTTTTAAATTCATGTTATTAGTAAGGTTCATTGCGGCGGTGAATTCAGCCTTTTCAGACGACCCTTTGGAATTTGAGTGGACAGATTAATTGTAGTTTTATTTCTACTGGTAAATATTGCCGACAATATCCGTTATCATCATCCGAGTGAAATGATAGGTTATTAAGTTTTATGAAAATCAATGGATTATAAAAATCATATTGTCGCCTCATATCGATTGACAGCACTATTACACCGATTAAGGTCGTCTGAAAAACGGCCTCTATAAAAAAGCTAACAAACCCTCCCTACCATATGAAAAGGAACACAATCATGACCGTCATCAAGCAAGAAGACTTTATCCAAAGTATCTGCGATGCCTTCCAATTCATCAGCTATTACCATCCGAAAGACTACATCGACGCGCTTTATAAGGCGTGGCAGAAGGAAGAAAATCCCGCCGCCAAAGACGCGATGACGCAGATTTTGGTCAACAGCCGCATGTGTGCCGAAAACAACCGCCCCATCTGCCAAGACACCGGTATCGCAACCGTCTTCCTCAAAGTCGGCATGAACGTCCAATGGGATGCGGACATGAGCGTGGAAGAGATGGTTAACGAAGGCGTGCGCCGCGCCTACACTTGGGAAGGCAACACCCTGCGCGCGTCCGTCCTCGCCGATCCTGCCGGCAAACGCCAAAACACCAAAGACAACACTCCCGCCGTCATCCACATGAGCATCGTACCGGGCGACAAAGTCGAAGTAACCTGCGCGGCAAAAGGCGGCGGCTCTGAAAACAAATCCAAACTCGCCATGCTTAATCCTTCCGACAACATCGTCGATTGGGTATTGAAAACCATCCCGACCATGGGGGCGGGCTGGTGTCCTCCCGGCATTTTGGGCATCGGCATCGGCGGTACGCCTGAAAAAGCCGTGTTGATGGCAAAAGAATCTTTGATGAGTCACATCGATATTCAAGAATTACAGGAAAAAGCCGCGTCAGGTGCAGAATTGTCCACCACCGAAGCCCTGCGCCTCGAACTCTTCGAAAAAGTCAACGCGCTGGGCATCGGCGCACAAGGTTTGGGCGGACTGACCACCGTGTTGGACGTCAAAATCCTCGATTACCCGACTCATGCCGCTTCCAAACCGATTGCCATGATTCCGAACTGCGCCGCCACCCGCCACGTCGAGTTCGAATTGGACGGCTCAGGTCCGGTCGAACTGACCCCACCGCGCGTTGAAGACTGGCCCGATTTGACTTACAGCCCCGACAACGGCAAACGCATCGATGTCGATAAGCTGACCAAAGAAGAAGTTGCCAGCTGGAAAACCGGCGACGTATTGCTGCTGAACGGCAAAATCCTCACCGGTCGTGATGCCGCGCACAAACGCCTCGTCGATATGCTCGACAAAGGCGAAGAGTTGCCCGTCGATTTCACCAACCGCCTGATTTACTACGTCGGCCCCGTCGATCCGGTCGGCGACGAAGTAGTCGGCCCGGCAGGCCCGACCACCGCTACCCGCATGGACAAATTCACCCGCCAAATGCTCGAACAAACCGGCCTCTTGGGCATGATCGGTAAATCCGAGCGCGGCGCAGCCACCTGCGAAGCCATCGCCGACAACAAAGCCGTGTACCTCATGGCAGTCGGCGGCGCGGCATACCTCGTGGCAAAAGCCATCAAATCTTCTAAAGTCTTGGCGTTCCCCGAATTGGGCATGGAAGCGGTTTACGAGTTTGAAGTCAAAGACATGCCCGTAACCGTCGCCGTGGACAGCAAGGGCGAATCCATCCACGCCACCGCCCCGCGCAAATGGCAGGCAAAAATCGGCATCATCCCCGTCGAGTCCTAATGCCTTGATGCCAGGTTGAAAAAGGTCGTCTGAAAACTTGAAACAGGGTTTTCAGACGACCTTTAATTTGTTTGGAGGCATTACGATTGCAAAGGTAGGGGAATGAACGGCAAAGCAATATGGCGGACAAGTCTTGATAAAGAACAAGCATCGCCCCGCCCCGACTGCAGAAGCAGCCGAAATATGTTATAAATAGCCCCTTCTACCGACCTCAAATTGGAGCATACGACATGGAATTGGTATTTATCCGTCACGGACAAAGCGAATGGAACGCGAAAAACCTGTTTACAGGCTGGCGCGACGTGAAACTGAGCGAGCAGGGGCTTGCCGAAGCCGCCGCCGCCGGTAAAAAACTGAAGGAAAAAGGTTACGAGTTCGACATCGCCTTCACTTCCGTCCTGACCCGCGCGATTAAAACCTGCAACATCGTTTTGGAAGAATCCGACCAACTGTTTGTGCCGCAAATCAAAAGCTGGAGGCTGAACGAACGCCACTACGGCCAACTGCAAGGTTTGGATAAAAAACAAACCGCCGAAAAATACGGCGACGAGCAAGTCCACATCTGGCGCCGAAGCTACGACACCCTGCCGCCGCTGCTCGACCCGAAAGACCCGTTCTCCGCCCACAACGACCGCCGCTATGCCAACCTGCCCGCCGATGTCATCCCTGACGGCGAAAACCTGAAAGTTACTTTGGAGCGCGTATTGCCGTTCTGGGAAGACCAAATCGCCCCCGCGCTTCTGAGCGGCAAACGCGTCCTGGTCGCCGCACACGGCAACTCCCTGCGCGCATTGGCCAAACACATTGAAGGCATTTCCGACGAAGACATCATGGGCTTAGAAATCCCGACCGGTCAGCCGCTGGTGTACAAATTGGATGATAATTTGAAAGTGGTTGAAAAATTCTATCTGTAAGCTTTGCGGATAAGGCAAAAGGTCGTCTGAAAACCTTGATTCGGGGTTTTCAGACGACCTTTTGATTGAAACGCTTGAGATATAAGATTTGAGACAGTCAAGGCAAAAAAAACAGCCCGGTCAAAAATGACCGGGCTGTTGAATTTTTGGTCGGAGTGAAAGGATTCGAACCTTCGACCCCTTGCACCCCATGCAAGTGCGCTACCAGACTGCGCCACACTCCGACTCGATAAGTTTGGAATTATAGTTTTCTTGCACGGCTTTGGCAAGGGTAAAGCCGGACGGTTTCGGCTATCTGCTTGAAGCGGCTTTGAATTTGTTTGGTGTCAGGGAGGGTAGGGCTGCGGGATGGTTCATACTTGATTGGAAGCTGCGATGTTTTTCAGATGACCCCGGGGGTAAACGGATGTGGCGGAATTTAATGGCTGCTATATAATCTCAGCTTTGATTTTTAATAAAAAATAGGGCGGATGGACAGTATTTTGCATGATTTATTTGCGCGTCAGGCGTTTACATCGAGCTTGGTGGAGCGCAATTTCGGACAGGTTTCGGGCTGGATAGAGCTGGTCGGTGTCTTGATGCTGATGGTGGCGGCGTTTTGGCTGTCAAACCGCCTCAACGACCGTTATTTCTTCTCAGAACACGGCAGCTTCGCGCTTTTGCGGCATATCGGCAGAAGGATTTTGTGGCCGGTGCTGATGATGATTTTCGGCGCGGCGGCTTTGTTTGTCTGCAACCTGACGGAGTTTCGCGCGGTATGGCTGCATCTGCTGATTTTGGCGGCGCGCTGGATGATTCTGATTCGGGTCAGCGTGGCGGTGGTTCATGCCGCTTTGCCGCAAAACAAACTGACCGACTGGCTGGAGCGGGCGGTGTCTATGGTTTTGTGGATAGGGTTCGTGCTTTGGCTGTCGGGTTTGGACGATAAGATTTTGGAGGTACTGGACGGCATCAGTTTCTCGGTCGGTTCGGGCAGGCTCAGCCTGCTGACGATTCTGAACGGGATTTTGTGGGTCGGCCTCCTGATGATAGGCGCGTCATGGCTGGCTCGAGTTATCGGCGGACATTTGGAGAAGAGCAGCTTAGACACCAACCTGAGCATGATTTTGTCTAAAGTTGTCAAAACGGTGATGATGGTGTTGGCGGTCTTGATTGCGTTGCCGCTGGTGAGGATTGATTTGACGGTATTGTCGGTGTTCGGCGGTGCGTTGGGTGTCGGTATCGGTTTCGGCCTGCAAAAAGTGGCGAGCAACTATATTTCCGGTTTTATCATTTTGGGCGACCGCTCCATCCGTATGAACGACCGTTTGACGGTCAACAACTTTACCGGCTATGTCACCAAAATCACCTCGCGTTTCGTTGTGCTGCGCAATGCCAACGGTACGGAGGCGCTGATTCCGAACGAGACGTTCGTTACCTCGATGGTGGTCAACGAATCCTATACCAGCCGAGAATTGCAGCAGGCGTTCAATATACAGGTTGCCTATCATTCCGATTTGATTAAGGCGCTGGACATCATCAAAAGCGCAGCCGCCGCGCAGCCGCGTGTTTCCAATAATCCCGCACCTTTGGCGGTGGTGACCAATTTCGGCGACAACGGTATCGATTTGCGCGCGACTTATTGGGTGAAAGATCCGGAAAACGGTTTTGCCGCGCTGCAATCGGCGATTTTTCTGGATATTTGGCGGCAGTTTAACGAACACGGCATCGAGTTCCCTTATCCGCAGCGCGAAGTCCGCATCCTGAACGAAAGCCAGGCACCGAGCAGCATCGCCATGATTAAGGCGGGAATGCAGGCGCGCAGCGATACCAAATCCGATCCCGCGATGGATTCCGGCGGAGACGATTGATGGCAAAGCCCTTGAAGTATCCCGTGTCCGCGCTGGTTGTCCTGCATGATGCCGACGGCAATATCCTTTTAATCGAACGCACTTCGCCGCCAGGTTTTTGGCAGTCGGTAACCGGCAGCATTGAGCCGGACGAAACCATAGAGGAAACCGCCAAACGCGAAGTTTGGGAGGAAACCGGCATCCGCCTTGCGGACGGGCAGCTCTGCAACTGGCACGACAGCACGGTTTACGAAATCTACCACCACTGGCGGCACCGCTATCCAAAAGGCGTGTTTGAAAACCGCGAACACATCTTTTCCGCCGAAATTCCGCGCGATGCGGCTATTGTTTTGCAGCCCGACGAACACGTCGCTTACGGATGGTTCGGTATTGAAGAAGCGGCGGAAAAAGTGTTCTCCCCGTCGAACAAAAGGGCGATTTTGGCATTGGGGAAAAGGTTGGGATTGGTGGTTTGATGAATGATGGCGGAGAGATGACCGACAACCGCATTTAAAGACCGATGGACAGCCTCTTTTATATCTAATAAAATAAACGATAATTGTTATTGGTTAATTTGGTAACATCAAACCGTAAAGGTCGTCTGAACGTTCGGCTTTCTGATTGAAAGCCTTTAAATTTTCTTGTTCAAACGGCCTTTTCCATATTTTCGTTTTATATCTGCTTGGAGAATCCATGTTACGTCTGACTGCTTTAGCCGTATGCTGCGCCCTTGCTTTGGGTGCGTGTTCGCCGAAAGATTCCGCTTCAAACCAAAACGCCCAAACCGCTTCCGCAGCCCAAACCGAAGGCGCGGGTTTGACCGTCAAAACGACGCGCGGCGACGCGAAAGTGCCGCAAAATCCCGAACGTATCGCCGTTTACGATTTGGGTATGCTCGACACTTTAAACAAATTGGGCGTGAAAACCGGTCTGTCCATCGACAAAAACCTGCTGCCTTATTTGGACGAATATTTCAAAACGACAAAACCTGCCGGTACGCTGTTCGAGCCGGATTACGAAGCGCTCAACGCCTACAAGCCGCAGCTCATCATTATCGGCAGCCGCGCAGCCAAAGCGTTTGACAAGTTGAACGCCATTGCGCCAACCATCGAAATGACCGCCGATACCGCCAACCTCAAAGACAGTGCCAAAGAGCGCATCGACGCGCTGGCGCAAATCTTCGGCAAACAGGCGGAAGCCGACAAGCTGAAGGCGGAAATCGACGCATCTTTTGAAGCCGCGAAAACTGCAGCGCAAGGTAAAGGCAAAGGTTTGGTGATTCTGGTCAACGGCGGGAAACTGTCCGCCTTCGGTCCGTCTTCACGACTGGGCGGCTGGCTGCACAAAGACATTGGCGTTCCGGCCGTTGACGAAGCCATCAAAGAAGGCAGCCACGGTCAGCCCGTCAGCTTCGAATACTTGAAAGAGAAAAATCCCGACTGGCTGTTTGTCCTTGATAGGGGCGCTGCCATCGGCGAAGAAGGACAGGCGGCGAAAGACGTGTTGAACAATCCGCTGGTCGCCGAAACGACCGCATGGAAAAAAGGACAGGTGGTTTACCTCGTTCCCGAAACCTATTTGGCGGCAGGCGGCGCGCAAGAATTGCTGAACGCTTCCAAACAGGTTACCGACGCGTTTAAGGCTGCGAAATAATTTAACAAGTCGGTTTAAACAATCAGAAGGTCGTCTGAAAACAAGCATTGCGGGTTTTCAGACGACCTTTTGATTTCCAACTTTGTTTCTTATAGTGGATTAACTATAGTGGATTAAAATAAAAATGAGACAAGGCGGCAACGCCCGCCGTGTACGG
>JVVZ01000400.1:0-12544 GCA_001062585.1 Neisseria meningitidis | reverse complement strand
TGTTGCTATGATACGGGTGTTTCGATATACAAGGTCGGATTCTCGAATCCGACGCGTTTTGATACCTGAAACCAGAAAAACGGAACATTGGATATTTTGTCGGATTCAAGAATCCGACCTACCGTGAAAAGTCGTTTGAAATCCCTGTTGCCCTGCGATGGATTCCCGCATGCGCGGGAATGACGGTAGTCATAAGTTTTTTATTCCCTTAATCAATAAAAGGTCGTCTGAAAACGAATCCGACCTACGAAAGCTAGACGTTTTTTGTTCCCCTTTTAATCCATAAAAGATAAAAGGTCGTCTGAAAACAAATCCTCCCCATGAAAACGGTTTTTCAGACGATCTCCAAACATCTTAAAACCAACCAGAGAACACCACCGCCATGAAACCCTATTCCGCCAATCCCAACCTGACCGAACCGCGCTGGCTGCGCGTGCTGCTGACCGCCGTCGCGCTGGGGTTCCTGCTGCTGATGCTGGTCGTACCGCTCATCGCCGTGTTTTACGAAGCGCTGAAAGGCGGTTGGGGTCTGTACCTTCAATCTATTACCGATCCCGAAGCGTGGGCGGCGATCAAGCTCACCCTGATTACTGCCGCGGTGGTCGTTCCCGTCAATGCCGTATTGGGCGTGGCGATGGCGTGGCTGCTGACCCGTTTCGACTTCCGCGGCAAGCAGTTGCTGACCACCCTGCTCGATTTGCCGTTTTCCGTATCGCCCGTGGTTGCCGGTTTGATGTTCGTCTTATTGTTCGGCGCGCACACGGCATTGGGCGGCTGGCTCGAAGCGCAAGGCATACAAATTATCTTCGCCATCCCCGGCATTATTCTGGCAACGCTGTTCGTTACCTTCCCTTTTGTCGCGCGCGAAATCATCCCGCTGATGCAGGCGCAGGGCGACAGCGAAGAACAGGCCGCGCTGATTCTCGGCGCAAGCGGCTGGCAAATGTTTTGGCGCGTTACCCTGCCCAACATCAAATGGGCGCTGCTCTACGGCATCATCCTCACCAACGCCCGCGCGATGGGCGAATTCGGCGCGGTCAGCGTAGTATCGGGACACATACGCGGCGAAACCAACACCATCCCGCTTTTGGTCGAAATCTTCTACAACGAATACAACTTCACCGGCGCATTCGCCCTCTCCGGCGTATTGGCACTTTTAGCACTGGCGACGCTGGCGGTGCAGAACATCATTACAAAATTACAAGATAAAAAACTCGCCGCCGCCGAAAGGAACGCAGCATGAGTATCACCATCCAAAACTTAAACAAACACTTCGGCAGTTTCCACGCGCTGAAAAACATCAACCTCAACGTCCCTACCGGCAAACTCGTTTCCCTGCTCGGCCCTTCCGGCTGCGGCAAAACCACGCTCCTGCGCATCATCGCCGGACTGGAAAACGCCGACGGCGGCAATATTCTCTTTGACGGGCAAGACGTAACCGCCAAGCATGTGCGCGAACGCAAAGTCGGCTTCGTGTTCCAACACTACGCCCTCTTCCGCCACATGAACGTATTTGACAACGTCGCCTTCGGTTTGACCGTATTGCCCAAGTCCGAACGCCCGTCCAAAGAACAAATCCGCACCAAAGTCGAAGAATTGTTGAAGCTCGTACAACTCTCCCACCTCGCCAAATCCTATCCGCACCAGCTCTCCGGCGGCCAACGCCAACGCATCGCCCTCGCCCGCGCCCTTGCCGTCGAACCCAAACTCCTGCTCCTGGACGAACCCTTCGGCGCACTGGATGCCAAAGTACGCAAAGAATTGCGTACCTGGCTGCGCGACATCCATCACAACTTGGGCGTAACCAGCATTCTGGTGACACACGACCAAGAAGAAGCCCTCGAAGTTTCCGACGAAATCGTCGTCATGAACCACGGCAAAATCGAACAAACCGGTAGCGCCGAAGCCATTTACCGCAAACCCGAAAACGCCTTCGTTACCGAATTTCTCGGCGAAACCGACGCATTTGAAGGACGCATCGAAAAAGGCATCTGGCACTACAACGGCTTTGCGTGGAAATTGGACGCACACTACAAATGGCAGGAACAAACCGCCACCGGCTACATCCGCCCGCACGAATGGCAGCTTGCCGCCGAACACGAAACCCCGATGATCCGCGCCGAAATCGAAAAAATCCACGCCGTCGGCGCACTGACGCACGTTTTGGTGAAACACGGCAAACAGGACGTACATATCACGCTCGCAGGCAGCGACGCGTCAAGGCTGGATTTGTCCGCAGGGCGGGAATTGGCATTGGTGCCGAAACAGGTTTATGTGTTCTCGCAGAACGAGTTGATTGAATATTCGATTTGATGGAGGAGAAAAGCAAAAGGTCGTCTGAAAACAGGTTTTCAGACGACCTTTGCTTTATCCAAACGGCTTAGAATTTGTATTCCACCTGACCGCGCAAGACGTTGACGTCTTGTCTGCTTGAGCCGGCAGTCGGGGTAACTTGTTTACCCGCCAAGTAAAAGCCTGACACTTTCCAGTTTTTCCAAGGAACGTAGGTCGCGCCGACTTGTACGCCTTGTACGTTTTTGCTGTAGTCTTGTACGGAAGATACGCCCGAAAGCGCGCCGACGCGGCGGTAATTCAGGAAGACGTCGTAGGAATTGCGGACTTTCCAGTCGGCGAGTTTGTAGCGGACTTCGGTGAACACGCCGTCGTTTTTAATTTTTTGTCCTGCGTCGTTATAGGCTTTGATGTTGGACTTGCTGACCGCCGCCATCCAACGCCAATCGTCGTTGAATTTGACATCTGCGCCGATTTCGCCGAAGACGGCGTTTTTCTTCGCACCACGCACGTCTATGTTTTTCATGTAGCTGACGGTTGCGCCGACGTTGATGTTTTCGTTAATCGGCAGGCTGCTTTGAATGGCGGCGAAGTGTTTGCGGCGGCCGCCTATGCCCCATACGTTGTCGTTGAGGCTGCCGGTACGGCGGCCAGCATAGATTTTGGTGGGCAGGGTTTTGTTGTCAAAGAAGATTTCTCCGCCGGTTACTTCGGTATCCCAGACACGGCCGTAGGAAGAGAATGCGCCGAATTTACCGACGCGGGCTTTGACGCCTTCGGTAATCGAGCCTTCGGCATAGAGTTTGTTCACGGGAACATCATGGTCGCCGTTGAATTTGCCGGTTTTCAAGTCGATGTTGGGTTCGATTTGGGTCACCAGTTTCCAGTCTTTATAAAGTTTGGCGCGCAACCAGAATTCGGCGTTGAAATTGGTATTGGAGGCGTCGGGCGTGGGATTGGTGCTGCTGTTGTTGGCATTGATGTCTTTGGTGTCGGCACGGACGCGGAATGTTCCGTTTACGGTCAGCAAATCGTTGAAAATGCTGATTTTGTCTTCGTCTTTGCGGATGACGCTGCCCGAATTGACGTAATCGCTCGTCGTTGCCAATGCGGCGGCATCGCGCTCTCCGCTAGCGGTTTCTGCAAATGCGGTGGGTAATGCCGCCAAGGCAGCGCATACAACGGCAAAGTTTTTTTGGATGTTCATGCCAATCTCCGATTGAAGGGTAAAAGGTATTTTTAACAAAAATTCCTAATCAATATTTGTTAGAAATTTACTAATTTTTGTAATCGAACGGCTGTAATCCTATGAAAGACGGCACAAACCGTCAAGAAGATTTAGAGTATTATGCTTATTTCCAAACTGATTTTGACGCATATCAATAGAGAAAGGTCGTCTGAAAACTTCCGGCAATATCCGTTCTGTTTTCAGACGACCTTTAGGGTTTGATTCAAGCTTTCGGCACGAACATCGCATCCAAGATTTCGCCCAATGCCGTGCGGCGGTTTTTTCGGGTCTCCACCGCCATCCGCCATTGTTCTTCATTCCCCCAAAAAATGAAGCGTTCCCGCGCGCGGGTGATGGCGGTGTAGAGCAGCGCATTATTCAAGCCTGACAGCGCGTCATCCCCGCCCTGCTCTATTTTTCCCGACGGCGGCAGCAGCCAGACTTCCCGATATTCCGAACCCTGACTTTTATGCACGGTCATGGCGAACGCGGAATCAAATTGCGGCAGGCGGCTGATGGCGATTTTTTTGAAACCGTCCGCATTCGGGAAATACGCCGCCAAGCCGTTCGCCGATTCCGCGTCGGGCATAATCAGCCCTATGTCGCCGTTGAACACTTCCAGCGTATAGTCGTTGCGCGCAATCATGATGATTTGTCCCGCGAACCACGGCGTATCCGCGCCCGCCCGATGTTTGCGTTGCAGATAACGGCAATACTCTTCGTTGAACGCCTCCGCGTCCTGCCGCCATGCCGCCAAAACGACCACGTCCGCCGCGTGTCCGAACGCCAGTGCCACATCGTTTTTATCGACTGCCTGCCAGTATTTTTCGTGTTTGCGGTAAAGCAGTTCCGCCTGCTGTTTCAGACGACCCTCGCGGATTTCCAACTCATCGGGGAATAAGGCAAACTGCACCCAACCTTCCCCGCTCTTGCCCGATACGACCGCCCTAGCCAGACAGCCGATACCGCTGTCTGCGCCGAAACGGTGGCTGACCTTCAGTTGCGCGACGTTTTGCGACAAAGCCGGCGGATTTTCCTCCACGGGGAAACCGTGTTCCGGCAGATAAATACTCAGTTGCTCCGCCGTCTCCTTATCCAAAACCGTCCGTCTCGACAACGCCGCCAATACCGCGCCGACGCCGACTGAAGGCAGTTGGAACTCGTCGCCCAAAAAAATCACGCGGCAGCCCGACGGAATCGCACGCAGCAAGTGAAGCAGCAGGGAAACATCCAACATCGAAGCCTCATCCACTACCAACACATCCAAAGGCAGTGGGCGGTTGCCGTCAAACGCAGGCAGCATTTGCGGCGGGCGCAGTTTCAAAAGGCGGTGGACCGTCTGCCCTTCCAGCGCGGACAAATGATTGCGCACCGCCTCCGGCATCTTGAAACCGTCCACCGCCCGATGCAGCGCGCGTGCCATATGCGCCGCAGCCTTGCCCGTCGGCGCGGCCAGAGCGATACGCGGCAGGCGCGTGGCAGAGTTGGTGCAAATCAGCCCCAAAAGTTTCGCCACAGTCGTCGTCTTACCCGTACCCGGCCCGCCCGTAATCAACATAAACGCCTGAAGCAGGGCAAGCCCCGCCGCATCCCGCTGCCCTGCGCTGCCTTTGTCGGCAAACCAGCCGGACAAGTTTTGCGACGCGCTCATCCAATCCACAGGCTCGACTTCCGCTTCTGCCAAACGCTTGATTTCAGCTGCCAAATCATGCTCAAGCTGCCACATCCGCCCCAAAAACAACTTTCTGCCCTGCAACACCAACGGCGACGCGCCCTGCCCGACCGTCGGCGCCAATCCCGCCAATTCCTCCGCCTCGCCCTCATCCAGCCAAACAAACGAATGCCCGTTCTGCAAAGCCACAAACAGCCGCAACACATACGGCGTCAGCACCGCAGCATCCTCCGGTACGCAACGCTCCAGCAAATGCCCGGCCGCTTGTGCGGCGGCAAGGTTCAAATCATCGACAGTATTCTCAGCCATTTTCGTTTCCCGTATTGAAAAAAGGTCGTCTGAAAACTGTTTTTCAGACGGCCTTCTTTTGTTGACCGCTATTTGCCTTCATCCAGAAGGGATAAGGGCTGCTGTGCCTTGCGCAATTCTTCCACTTCGTCCAGCAGGCGCATAATCAGGCCGAGTGCGGGAATGCCGGCATCGAAGTCGCGGCTCAGGCGCTGGGCGCGGCGGATGCGGGCGAGTTGGAAACCGCTGTACAAAGTTTGTTCCGGCCTGCCGTTTACGTTGATGATTTCTTCCTCTATCAGCTCTAGCAGCCAATCGCGGCGGCAGCGGCTGGCAGCGAGGATTTCTTCGAAAGTCAGGGTAATGTCGGTGTGTTGCGTCATGGTTTGTCCTTTCAATTTGATGCGCTTTTGCCGTCAAAGTGGGCGGCAAGCTGCGCCCATGCGGCGCGGTCGGCTTCGCTTTCGGCCTTGGGAACGCTGATGCGGATGTTGAGGTACAAATCGCCCGCTTCTTTGGCCGGAATGCCTTTGCCTTTCAGGCGTATGCTTTTACCGTTTTGGCTGTTGGCAGGCAGGTTGACCTGCAAACGTCCGGCTGCGGTAGGAACGATGATTTTGCCGCCCAATACCGCTTCCCAAGGCTTGACGTCTATGGTCTGGTATACGTCTTTTTTGTTTTTAACGTATAAATCGGGTTTGTCGTGGAATTTGATTTTCAGATACAAATCGCCGTTTGCGCCGCCGTTGTAGCCGGGCAGGCCCTGTCCCGCTAAACGGATTTGCTGGCCTTCGGTAATGCCTTTGGGGATTTTGACATTTAAGGTTTTGGTCTGATAACCGACGCGGCCGTATTCGTCCACGGTCGGCACGTTCAGGCTTAATGAGCGCTCCGCGCCGACATAAGCGGCGTAAATATCGATACTCAGTTCGGCGTGCTGGTCTTCGCCTTTAATCGGACCGTCCGGCCTTGCGTGCGCCTGTCTCTGACTGCGGCCGAAGCCGGCAAACAAATCTTCAAAATTGAAATCGCCCGCGCCGAAAGGTTCGCCGCCGCGGTATTCGTAGCGGAAGCCGCCGGATTGCGCACCACCGAACGGATTGCCGCCTGCGCTGCGGCCGTAGGGGTTGGCCAGCAATTCGTCGTATTCGGCACGCTTTTCACGGTCGGATAAGGTTTCGTAGGCGGTGTTGATTTCGGCGGTGCGCTCGGCGGCGTCAGGTTCTTTGCTGACGTCGGGATGGTATTTGCGTACCAGTTTGCGGTAGGCCTTTTTAATGGTGTCGGCGTCAGCGGTTTTGTCCACGCCGAGAATTTCGTAATAGGTTTTTTCTGCCATATCGTTCTTCCGTCTTTATCATGTTAATCATTATGCCGTATTTGCTATTTATAAGGGCGGAAGGCATAGATTCAATACTCTAGGCGCACAAATAAACGGTTAAGGCAGGTAAGCATCAAAAAGGTCGTCTGAAAACGGAAATCCGGTTTTCAGACGACCTGCATTATATAGTGAAATCAATCGGCAACAGTGACAAGGCGGCGGTTGTTCAAATCCCATAGCCGTTTGGACAGTTTTCAGGGATTTTAAAAGCCAGCTGGAACATACAGGAGCGTTTCTATTCCGTAGTCGGTTTTTTAAGCTTTTTGCCTAATGCCCTGCTCTTCAGTTATCAAAACCTCCGTATTTAGATACAGAAATTTCTAAAATACTGCCCCCTTTACGGTAACGCCGAGTTTGATTCGGTACTCCACCTTTACCTGAATAAATTCCTGTTCCCATTTCCATTCTAAATTCGAAATGTTTCGGGTGGCGGGTAAATATTGCGTATTCACGCGCTTCGATTTCCGACATTATGATTTTTTTGACTTTGCCCAGCTTGGCTTCTGCATCTTTGATCTTCATGCCCGGGTGTACCCCCGAAGCCGTGTGACAGGCGGGAGAGTAGGTCTCCAAAGAATCAATTTTTTTATGGAGTTTTATAGGAGCATCAGGATCGTCGTCTCCATCTTGATGGGTGATAACCATGACGTCTTTAGACAGTGTAATGGCAACATACGCCACACCTTCGGGATCGCTTTCTCTCTCCATTTTCGCCTTCGGGAATTTATGTTTTACCTGCTTTAAGTTCTGCCCTAATTTAATTCCTGCGATGCTATCTTTTTGAATCAAACATTCGGCAGCGGCCGGCATGGCAAGACCCAAAATCAACGCGCTCATGATCCCGATTTTGTGCAACATGGTTACTATTCCTGTTTAATAAAAATAAGATATTAACATATCAATATATCTATATGGCAAGAATATCGTTTCAGACGACTTATTATTATTTTTTCCAACATCAAATCTTTTGCTAAAAAAGGTCGTCTGAAATCAGGGTATTCCCCATTTCAGACGACCTTTTACCTTATCGGCGGCAATACAAAATCAACTTTCTGTCTTCGGATCCGGCAGCAAGAAATTCAATACGATTGCCAAAATGGCGCACAAACCGACGCCGGCAAAACTCAACGTACCGACATGAACCGCCATGCCGCCGACGCCAACCGTCAGAACCGAGCTGACAATCACCAGATTTTTCGGCTGCATTAAATCCACTTTTGCATCCACCAGCGTTTTAATGCCCAAAGAAGCAATCGTACCGAACAAAAGCAGCATGATACCGCCCATTACGGGTAGAGGGATGGAAGCGAGGAAAGCATTGAATTTGCCGAAAAACGCCATAGCGATAGCGAAAATCGCCGCCCAAGTCATAATGACCGGATTGCTGTTTTTCGTAATCATCACCGCGCCCGTTACCTCGCCATAAGTCGTTACCGGCGGACCACCGATCAAACCCGCCACGCATACGCCCAAGCCATCGCCCGCCAGCGTTTTATCCAAGCCCGGGTCTTTGGTGTAGTTGTGGCCCGTTACATTGCCGATGGCCATGATGCCGCCGATGTGTTCGATAGCGGGCGCGATGGCGACGGGCAGCATAAACAGCGCTGCCTGCCAGTTGACTTGCGGCGTTTCAAAATGCGGTACGGCAAACCACGGCGCAGCCGCGATGGCGGCGGTGTCTACCAAGCCCATCACCAAAGCCAAAATATAGCCCGCAGCCACGCCGATTAAAATCGGAACCAGTTTCATCATACGGGTGCCGAAAACCGACACAACCACCGTAACGGCAAACGTAAAGCCCGACAAAATCAGCGCATCCGCATAGTCTATTACTTGCTTTCCGCCGGATTTGCCCATTGCCATTTCACTTGCGGCTGCGGCGACAGACAAGCCGATGACCATAATCACAGGTCCGATAACCACGGGCGGCAGCAGCCGGTTGACCGTAGCCAGCCCGCGCCATTTAATCAGCACAGCAAACACAAAATACATAAAACCCGCCGCAAACAGCCCGAACATGGTCGAAGGCAGGCCCCATGTTTCGAGGGAGTAGATAATCGGCGCGATAAAGGCAAAAGAAGAGCCGAGGAAAATCGGCACTTTACGCTTGGTGACTATTTGAAAGAGCAGCGTACCGATACCCGCCCCCAAAAGTGCCAAAGAAGGATTCAGTTTGGTCAAAAGCGGAACAAGTACCATCGCTCCGAACGCCACAAATAAAATCTGTGCGCCGGAAACCGCCAATTTAAGCTGGTTCATCAAAAAGCCTCGTCAAATCAATTCAAACGGCGGGAATTATACAGTTTCACCCCATAAATGAACATTAATTTACAAATAATCCATTAAATATTCCAAGCTCCCTGAAAACAAAACTGAACCACCCTACTCCTAACCTGCCAAATCTTCATCTGAATTACCCAAACGAAAACAATAACAAATAAAGTCAGATTTATATCCAAGCTCCAATTGACACCAGAGGTCGTCTGAAACTCTTTTTCAGACGACCTCGGTTCTCATTATTAAACAATTATCTATATAATGCCTGCCTGATACGTCCTTTCAGACGACCTCCTACATTATTTCAGAAAGCCAAAATATGAATACCAAACAAAAAGTCATCGCCATAGACGGACCCAGTGCATCGGGGAAAGGGACGGTCGCTTCCCGCGTCGCTCAGGCTTTGGGGTTCGATTATCTGGACTCCGGCGCGTTATACCGCCTGACCGCGCTGTATGCGAAGAAACGGGATGTGGAATGGAACGATGAAGTGGCGGTTGCCGCGTTAGCAGAAAATCTGCCCGCCCGCTTTGAAGGCACTCAGGTCTTTTTGGATGACGAAGACATTTCGGAACAAATCCGCAGCGAAGCCATCGGCATGGGCGCTTCTGCAGTGGCGCAGTTGCCAAAAGTGCGTGCCGCGCTTTTGCAGCGGCAGCGTGATTTTTTGACGGGAAAAGGTTTGGTCGCCGATGGGCGCGATATGGGTTCGGTTGTTTTTCCCGATGCGGCGTTAAAGGTTTTTCTGACCGCTGATGCGAAAATACGGGCGGAACGCCGCGCCAAACAAATCGGCATTCCATGCGAAGGCTTGGAATTTGAACGGATTTTGTCGGACATCGAAGCACGCGACGAAGCGGACCGCCGCCGCAGTGTCGCGCCCTTAAAGCAGCTTCCCGATGCAGAGCTTTTGGATACGGGCGGGCTGAGTATCGAAGAAGCTGTAAAAAAAGTGCTTGATTGGTATCATAAAGTTTGAAATTTAGGGTATAATCCCTGCGTTTTGTTTCAGACGACCTTTGGAGCATCCGAAGGTCGTCTGAAATATTTATTTTCAAAGCCTGCCGTGCCAAGGGCGGCAGGCATCCTCCAACCTACCCCGCACCCCTTGGCGGTGTACCGAAAAGAGTATATATGACTATGGAAAATTTTGCCCAGTTGCTTGAAGAAAGCTTTACCCTGCAAGAAATGAACCCGGGTGAGGTGATTACTGCCGAAGTCGTGGCAATCGATCAAAACTTCGTTACCGTTAATGCAGGTCTGAAATCAGAATCTCTGATTGACGTTGCTGAATTCAAAAACGCTCAGGGCGAGATTGAAGTTAAAGTTGGCGATTTCGTTACCGTTACCATCGAATCCGTTGAAAACGGCTTCGGCGAAACCAAACTGTCCCGCGAAAAAGCCAAACGTGCTGCCGACTGGATCGCTTTGGAAGAAGCGATGGAAAACGGCGACATCCTGTCCGGCGTTATCAATGGCAAAGTCAAAGGCGGCCTGACCGTTATGATCAACAGCATCCGCGCATTCCTGCCGGGTTCTTTGGTTGACGTACGTCCCGTTAAAGACACTTCCCACTTTGAAGGCAAAGAAATCGAATTCAAAGTCATCAAACTGGACAAAAAACGCAACAACGTCGTGGTTTCCCGCCGCGCCGTTCTGGAAGCTACTTTGGGTGAAGAGCGCAAAGCCCTGCTGGAAAACCTGCAAGAAGGCTCTATCATCAAAGGTATCGTTAAAAACATCACCGACTACGGTGCATTCGTTGACTTGGGCGGTATTGACGGCCTGTTGCACATAACCGACCTGGCATGGCGTCGTGTGAAACACCCGAGCGAAGTTCTGGAAGTCGGTCAAGAAGTTGAAGCCAAAGTCCTGAAATTCGACCAAGACAAACAACGCGTTTCTCTGGGTATGAAACAATTGGGCGAAGATCCTTGGAGCGGCCTGACCCGTCGTTACCCACAAGGTACCCGCCTGTTCGGTAAAGTATCCAACCTGACCGACTACGGTGCGTTCGTTGAAATCGAACAAGGTATCGAAGGTTTGGTACACGTTTCCGAAATGGACTGGACCAACAAAAACGTACACCCAAGCAAAGTCGTACAATTAGGCGACGAGGTCGAAGTCATGATTCTGGAAATCGACGAAGACCGCCGCCGTATCTCTTTGGGTATGAAACAATGTCAAGCCAATCCTTGGGAAGAATTTGCCGCCAACCACAACAAAGGCGACAAAATCTCCGGTGCGGTTAAATCCATCACTGACTTCGGCGTATTTGTAGGTCTGCCTGGCGGTATCGACGGTCTGGTTCACCTGTCTGACCTGTCTTGGACTGAAGCCGGCGAAGAAGCTGTACGCAAATACAAAAAAGGCGAAGAAGTTGAAGCCGTTGTATTGGCAATCGACGTTGACAAAGAGCGTATCTCTTTGGGCATCAAACAGCTGGAAGGCGATCCTTTCGGTAACTTCATCAGCGTAAACGACAAAGGTTCTTTGGTTAAAGGTTCTGTGAAATCTGTTGACGCCAAAGGTGCCGTTGTTGCCCTGTCTGACGAAGTGGAAGGCTACCTGCCTGCTTCCGAATTCGCAGCCGACCGCGTTGAAGACCTGACCACCAAACTGAAAGAAGGTGACGAGGTTGAAGCCGTTATCGTAACCGTCGACCGCAAAAACCGCAGCATCCGCCTGTCTGTTAAAGCCAAAGACGCTAAAGAAAACCGCGAAGCTCTGAATTCAGTCAACGCTGCTGCAACCGCCAGCGCAGGTACTACCAGCCTCGGCGACTTGCTGAAAGCCAAACTGTCCGGCGACCAAGAATAAGGTTGCAGACATGACGAAGTCTGAATTAATGGTTCGTTTGGCAGAAGTTTTTGCCGAGAAAAACGGTAACCAATTGCTGGCAAAAGACGTCGAATACAGCGTAAAGGTTTTGGTTGATACCATGACCCGCTCGCTGGCTCGCGGTCAGCGTATTGAAATCCGTGGCTTCGGCAGCTTCGATTTGAACCATCGCCCGGCCCGTATCGGCCGCAACCCCAAAACCGGCGAACGTGTGGAAGTGCCTGAAAAACACGTCCCTCACTTCAAGCCCGGTAAGGAATTGCGTGAACGTGTGGACTTGGCTTTACAAGAAAATGCCAACTAAACCTGAGTAAACGAACGCCGCAGAAATGCGGCGTTTTTGTTGTCTGAAAATATGGTTCTCTATTGTTTTCGTAATTTGGGTGGAATTTGTAATGGAAAATTCATAGGGTCGTCTGAAATCATCTATAATACGTTTCTTTTAATGATTGCCCGTTGATAAAACGTATAGTGGATTAACTTTAAATCAGGACAAGGCGCCGAAGCCGCGGACAGTACAGATAGTACGGAACCGATTCACTTGGTGCTTCAGCACCTTAGAGAA
>JVVZ01000399.1:0-451 GCA_001062585.1 Neisseria meningitidis | reverse complement strand
TTTTGTGAAATATCAGTGTAAATTATGGAGCATATTTTAATTATGATAAGGAAAGTATTTATCTTTTCGGCTGTAATAGCATTATCCGGTTGTTTTGCCGGCAAACATAAAGTTCAGGCATTACCGGATGCAGAATTTAATAAGCCATATTTCATAGAATTTAATGTGGCCAATCAAGCTATTTATCCCGATAATTTCAGAGTAAAAATGGATCCTCCGAATTCGGGGTTGACTGTAAAGCCCATCGATAATTGGTATGATACGGTTCATATTTCTGGGACTCCAAGGGCGAAGCAGGATATTAAAATTGAAATATCATATTTAATAAGAGGACCCGTAGGTTTTTTTGAAGATAAGGAACAGAAGAAATTTTATCAGATAAAAGTTAAAGAATGATTTAAGGTTATCTGAAAGTTTAGTTTAGATAGCTTTCCCCTAAGAAAGGAATGTT
>JVVZ01000398.1:0-5340 GCA_001062585.1 Neisseria meningitidis | reverse complement strand
GCAGCTGATTCAACACATCGACACCCTTATCCGCCGCAAACTCAGTCCCGAACAAGTATGCGCCTACCTGCGCAAACACCACGGGATAACACTCCATCACAGCACCGTTTACCGCTACCTCCGCCAAGACAAAAGCAACGGCGGCATTTTGTGGCAACACCTCAGAATATGCAGCAAACCCGTCTGCGCGGGAATGACGGTTCATAATGCTGATTAAAAACCAAGCCGCCCGTAGCGTGGGTTCTATCCACGAATAAACAGAGATGATTGGATTCGGATGTTTGGGGAGAAGGTCGTGGGCGAAGCCCATACTACGGGTTCGGTTTGTCCCAAGTCTGTGCCTATTTGACGGAAAGGTCGTCTGAAAACCGGAATACTTAGTTTTCAGACGACCTTTTTCAGGGAGAGCTTTACGGATAAGACCTCTGCGTTGTCAGAATGAACAGGAATAATTGGATTCGGATGTTCGGTGGAAGGTCGTGGGCAAAGCCCACGCTACGGATTGGTTTATCCTAAATCTGTGTTCACGCGCTGAGCAGGCTTTGGGCGAGGAAGCCGCCTTTTTCGACGCCGGGGAGGATGAAGAAATAGCCGCCGCCGAAGGGGCTGATGTATTCTTCCAGCGGTTCGCCGTTGAGCAGGTTTTGGACGAAGATGAAGCCGTCGGCGAGGTTGGCTTGGTAGCAGATGAAAATCAGGCCGACGTCGAGCTGGCCGTTGGCGGCGAGGCCGCGGGAGTAGTTGAAGGCGCGGCGGTAGAGCAGGTGTTTTTTCATGAACTCGGGGTCGCGCGGGTTGGCGAGCCTCATGTGGCTGTCTTTGGGGGTGGTTTTGCCGTCGGGGTCTTTGGCGAAGTCGGCGGTGTCGCTCTCTTTTTTGCCGTCCATGGGGGCGCCGCTGTATTTGCGGCGGCCGAAGATTTCGGTTTGTTCCTGTAATGGGGTTCTGTCCCAGAATTCGACGAAGTGGCGGATGAGGCGGACGGCCTGGTAGCTGCCGTTTTTCGCCCAGGCGGGTTCGTCTTGGCTGTTGGCGGCGATGCCTGTCCAGAGGACTTGGTCGGCAATTTTGGGATCGGATACGTCGGGGTTGCCGGAGCCGTCGCGGAAGCCTAAGAGGTTGCGGGCGGCGATGGCGCCGGGTTCGGCTTTGGGCAGCCAGCCGTCTATGCTCCAGCGGATGACGGCGGTTTGGGCGGTGTTTTTGATGATGTCGCGTAGGGCGGCTTGGCAGGTTTCGGGGGTGAAGGCGCAGATTTGGAGGCTGAGGTCGCCGTCGCACCATGATTTTTGGAGGCGGTCGTTGGGGAAGTCGCGCATTTCTTGGAGGTGGCGGGGTTTTTTGTCTTTGAGTCCGAAGCGGTCGTCAAAGAGGCTGCTGCCGACGCCGACGGTGATGGTGAGGCCGTCGGGGCGGAATGTTTTGCCGAGCAGGCCGCTGCCTGCGGGGGGGAGTTTTTCGTCGCCGTCTTGGTATTCGCCGCCTTGGGTGAGGAATTCGATGCGGGCGGTGAGGGTGCGGAAGAGGTTTTCGAGTTGTTTGGGGTCTTTGGCGGTTACGTCGAAGGCGCACATGATGCCGAAGAGTTGGTGCGGGGTGGTGATGCCGGCTTGGTGCGTGCCGTAGCAGGGGTAGGCTTGCGGGGAGTGTTCGTTGTTACGGGTCTCGGCGGCGGTTTTGCCTTGTTGTTTGCCGGCGAACCAGCCTGCCGCGCCGGCTGCACCTGCGGCTAGGACGGTTTTGAATAGGGTGCGTTTGGTCGGTTGGGTGGGTTGTGAGTTGTCTTGGCTCATGGCGGAGTCCTTTGTGGGATTCGGGCTGCGGTATGTACGCGGTTGTTTTGTTTAAGTTTGCTATTTTGAATTTTCAGACGACGTTTAAGGTCGTCTGAAAACTTTGAATTGTCGTTTAGTAAGGGTTACATGGTTTCGAAATGTATTGGGTATGGCAGCAAGGTGTGCCGCGGTTTTAGTTTTTTTTGTGGGCAAAGCCCACGCTACGGATTGACGGTAGGTTAGGTTGGGTTGGTAAACCTGACAAAACGTTGGAATGAAGAGGTTTTGTTGGGTCTCGACCCAACCTACGATTGCTGAATGTAGGCATGGCGGCAAGGTGTGTCGCGGTTTGTGCTTTGTCGGATACAAGTATCCGACCCACAGGGCTGTATTGGGTTTTTCGCGGGCAAAGCCCACGCTACGGCCTTTCCCTTTTCGTGGGAGAGGGCATCAGCGATAAGTTTTCAGACGACCCCTTGTATCTCAAAAGGTCGTCTGAAACGGGCGGGTCAAGTTTATTTGAGACCCAGTGTGCCGCGCAGTTGGCTCAGGTCTTCAGCAAGGGCGTTAATCGGTGCCTGAAGGGTTTTGCGGTCTTCGTCGCTGAGTTTGTCGTAGGTTTCAAAGCCGTCTTTGGTTTTGTATTTGGCGAGGATGTCGGTTACTTGTTTGAAGTTGGCATCGACTTTCTCGAGCAGGGCTTTGTTTTTCTCGGCAATCATCGGACGGAAGAGTTCGACGATTTTTTGCGCGCCTTCGATGTTGGCTTGGAAGTCGCTCAAGTCTGTGTGGCTGTAACGGTCTTCTTCGCCGCTGATTTTGCTGCCGGCAACTTCTTCAATCAACACTGCCGCGCCGCCGACGACTTTGTTCGGCGGGAAGGAGAGGGCGTCGATTTCTTTTTGCAGGGCTTCAACGTCTTTCATGAGTTTGTCGGCAATGTCTTTCACGCCGGATACATCTTTTTTGACCCAAAGGGCGTGTTCGATGCGGTGGAAGCCGGTGAAGGCCGCGTCTTCGGTTTTGTCTTTGAAGTCGTCTTCACGCGCGTCGATGGCGGGGTCGAGTTCGTTGAAGAGTTCGGCAATCGGCTCGATGCGTTCGTAGTGGGTACGGGCGGCGGCAAACTGGGATTTGGCTTTTTCGATGTCGCCCGCTTTGACGGCATCGGTGAGGGCTTTGGTTTTGGCAACCAGCTCTTTGGCTTCGCCTTGGACGTAAACTTTATAGTCGGCAAGCGGTTTGGCAAGTTTTTCCAAATCGGCTTCGTTGCCGGTGTCTTTAAAGCCGCTGTCGGTTACTACCAATTTGCCGCGCGGGTTGGTCAAGAGGCCGCAAGTCATTTCGTATTCGCCCGGCAGCAGGGTAACGGTCATTTTGTCGGAAAGTCCGGGGGCGATGTTTTCGCGCTCGTCGACCACCATCACGCCTTTGAGGATTTCCCATTCGAGCTTGCGGCCGCTGTTGTTTTTGATGTTGAATACGACTTGTCCGCTCGGCACGGTCAGTTCCATCGGTTCGCAAGCGGTGTCGTTCACACCGACGTTGACGGTGCCGCCGGCATTCGCGCTTGATGCACCTGATGCGGCAGGCGCGGATTTTTCCGCTTCGGGCGGCTGACACGCGGTCAGACCCAAAGCCAGCATCACGGATAAAGCAGTTATATTGAGTTTTTTCATTTCAAACCTCTTTGGTATGTTGATAAGAATGGGATACGGAATTTTTAAGCGCCACTAATGGCTTTCAGACGACCTCTGCACCGCGGCGGGCCTGCTACCGTGCAGAAACCAAATCATGACCGGAACCAAATACAGCAGCCACGCCAGCACCTCGCCCTGCGTCGGGTGGTCGGTATAGCCGAAGAAGCCGCCGAGCAGCACGCCCAGCGGGCTGTCTTCATGCAGGTATTTGGAAGAATCAAACACCACCTCTTGCAGGTGGTTCCACACGCCCGCCTCATGCAGCGCGCGCAGCGAACCGGCCACCAAACCGGCGGCCACCACAATCAAAAACGCGCCCGTCCAGCGGAAAAACTTCGCCAGATTCAGACGCATACCGCCCTGATAAATCAGCGCGCCGATGACCACTGCGGCCAGCAGCCCCAATACCGCGCCGACGGGCATAGACCAAGTCGGACTCTGCTGAAACACCGCCAAGAGGAAAAACACACTCTCCAGCCCCTCGCGCGCCACAGCCAGAAAAGCCATGCCGACCAAAGCCCAGCCTTGGCCGTTGCCGCGGTTTAAGGCCGTCTGAACCGAATCCTGAAGCTGCTGCTTCATCGAACGGGCGGCTTTTTTCATCCATAAAATCATATAAGTCAGCATCGCCACCGCCACCAAACCGATAACGCCGACCACAAATTCCTGCTCCTTCTGCGGAATCTCGCCCGTTGCCGAATGGATGCCGTACCCGATGCCCAAACACATCAGCGCAGCCAAAGCCACGCCCAGCCACACCTTAGGCATCAGCCGCGAATGTCCCGACTGTTTCAAAAAACCGGCGACGATGCCCACAATCAGGGCGGCCTCGATGCCCTCGCGCAGCATAATCAAAAAAGCAATCAACATATATAAAACAAACCTTAAAACTAAATATCCAGATGGGGACCAAAACCAGCCCATTTTGTCTTCACCGCATTCGAATTCACACGCAGCAAATGTTCATGAAGCCTATCGAAACCTTCATGGCCGAACCACAGGCTTCCCTTCGGACAACTGTTCCGCAATACAAAAGCTCGCGGCTGAAAAACTTGTTACGGCTAAAACAAATGAGCGTGTCACCATCCAACGCCCTAAAGAAGAAAGAGAAGAAAAGGGCTATCGGTATCAGCATGACGGACATGACAAACCTCTCTAAAAAATTCAGACGACCCCGGTTAGACAGGGCAGTAGAAATTTTGTTTGAAAGTATCGGGTTTGAAATACTGTCTGATACGCCAAAAATATCTATCGGATATCTGATTCCGCTGTCTCTTTATCCCAAGTCTGACAAAGTACCGCCATCTGCCTGTCTTAAAAGTAAGAGTTTATAAATGGAGTCGCACAAATGCAAATAATTTTTATTATTTCATCAGTAAACCATTATTTAAACAAGCCAAAAGGCAGCGTCAGAATTTACCGCAAAACAAAGCGAATCAACGTCATACGCTTTCCCGGAAACGCTGTTTGTCCGTATGTATGGGAATATTGGAACACCAATAAGTCAAACAAAAAGGTCGTCTGAAAATCCGAATATCGAGGTTTCAGACGACCTTTCCTTTCTCGCCAATTACCATCCCATCCACCTGATTAAAGAAATGATGCCGAGCATGATGACGACCGTTATCGAAATCCAGAAAATCGGAGGACGGCTGTCGGATTCGGCGGGTTTGACGGGTTTTACCCAGCCTTTTTTGTAGAGAAGGATGGTGAGAAGCATCATCAAGATGCCTAGAAGCAAAAGTATTTGGAAATTATTCATTCACTTTGAAGCCCTTTATAGTGGATTAAATTTCAATCAGGACAAGGCGACGAAGCCGCAGACAGTACAGCTAGTACGGAACCGATTCACTTGGTGCTTCAGC
>JVVZ01000397.1:0-709 GCA_001062585.1 Neisseria meningitidis | reverse complement strand
AAGGTGCTGAAGCACCAAGTGAATCGGTTCCGTACTATCTGTACTGTCTGCGGCCTCGTTGCCTTGTCCTGATTTAGTTAATCCACTATACATCCGCTCCCGCCATTCCTCCACCGCCTATCGAACATGACTTTTCTAAAAGACATCACCTGGACAGAAATCTTCATTTTCGCCCATACCTGCGCCGCGCTCGGCTGCGTCTTGCGCGTGTTGTACAAACAAAAAAACATCGGCTCCACGTTTGCCTGGCTGATTATCCTCTTCCTTTTCCCCGTCTTCGGCACCATCGCCTACCTGCTTATCGGCGAGCCGCGGCTCGGCACGGCGCGGGCAAAGCGCACGGGCGAGATGAACCGCTTCTACCAAAGTTTCGCTGAAACCTACCTCTCCGACATCTACCTCGGCGTCGGCGAAAACGTCAAATCCCGTTATCACGGCATCAGCAAAGTCGCCGCCAAAGGCACGGGACTCGGCGCCACGCGCAACAACGCCATGACGCTGCTGTCCACCACCGATGAAATCATCGACACCATGCTTGCCGACATCCGCGCCGCCCGCCATTCCTGCATGCTCGCCTTCTACATCATCGAACCCGAAGGCAGGATAGAAGAACTGTTAAACGAACTCCTCGCCGCCGCCGACAGAGGTTTGGATTGCGCCATCCTCGCCGACGCAGTCGGCAGCAGCCGCTTTTTCGACAGCGGCTGGG
>JVVZ01000041.1:0-3935 GCA_001062585.1 Neisseria meningitidis | reverse complement strand
TCTTTGAGCTAAGGCGAGGCAACGCCGTACCGGTTTAAAGTTAATCCACTATAAGTAAGAAGACGGCTAAAGATATGCCCATTTCATTGCCAATCCCGAATCATACAGGATAAAGGTCGTCTGAAAAACCAAAACCCCGACTACAAACCATGTAATCGGGGTCGGCATTAAAAAAGACTTAGTATTGGTATTGATTCTGCTCAGGATATTGGTTTTGCGCCGGGTAGGGATATTGATTCGGTCCGGACATTTGAGGTTGCTGTACTTGTTGGCGGTTGTCGATTCTGCTGCCGGTACGTTCCAATGCCTGACCTGCCTTACCGATACCGTGACCAATACCGCTGACAGAACGCCCGATAATGCGTGAACCATCTTCCCGAACGCCGTTCCAAGTATTGTGACAGCCTGCCAAAGTTAATAAAACCAGTGCAACAGATAATGCTTTCATGATGTGCTCCTATTGTTAGTATAGCCAATCCGCAGCTTTAAAAACTGCGGGTATGTTCCCATTGACAGTAATCAATCTCAGAGAGTTTATCGATTTTCCTGATTTTACGAGCGCATAACAAAAACACTTGGTAAGAGTCATAAATATTTTCAGACGACCTTTTGCACATCTGTCCTTAAGATGTCTGAATATGCTCTTGAAGAATCAAACCTCCAAGTTTTTACGCCACAACACCAACAGTTTGCCGATATGCTGAACCAGTTGCGCATCAACAGCTTCGCACAGCGCATTGCAAATTTCAACGCGCTCGGCTCGGTCGTCGCCGAATACACGGACCTTAATTAATTCATGCGCCGTCAGGGCGGCATCGGTTTCTTTGATAACGGACTCGGTCAAACCTTGCTGTCCCACCATTACAACAGGATGAAGGTGATGGGCGCGGGCTTTCAATTCCAAAATTTCTTTGGTACTTAATTTATTGTCAGTCATGTTCTAGTGCTTGAAAAGAAAGAATAGTGCGGCATTGTACGCGATTTGGCGCAATCTCGGGGGAAAATAACGTACAATACGGCGTTTCTCTAAATCATTAAATAAATTATGGCAGTACGTTCAAAATCATCAAAAGCCTGGCTTCACGAACACGTCAACGATCATTACGTCCACATGGCACAAAAAGACGGCTATCGCGCCCGCGCTGCATATAAACTGCTGGAAATCAACGAAAAAGACAAATTAATCAAACCCGGCACAGTTTTGGCGGATTTAGGCAGCGCGCCGGGCAGCTGGTCGCAAGTAGCGGCAAAACTGGTCGGCAATTCAGGGCGCGTGTTCGCATTGGATATCCTGCCTATGGATGAAATAGAAGGCGTTTCCTTTATTCAGGGCGACTTCAGGGAGGACGAAGTATTGGCGCAATTTGAAACCCTGCTGGACGCCCGCCCGCTAGACCTTGTAATTTGCGATATGGCACCCAATATGTCGGGTAACGCCGTAACCGACCAAGCCCGCAGCTTTTACTTGTGCGAACTGGCTTTGGACTTTGCCGTCAATCATTTGAAAACGGGCGGCAGCTTTTTGGTGAAGGTATTTCAGGGAGCGGGCTATCAGGAATATATGGCAGCCATGCGCGAAATCTTCGGAACGGTGCAGACGCGCAAGCCCGAAGCATCACGCAATCGTTCCAGTGAGATTTATTTATTAGGAAAAAATAAACGCTGACAATACAGGCAGCGTGTTTTAAAATCTTCCTTTCGTTTATCTTAATATCATGGAGTCTGGCTAAGTGGGGAATACCTTTAAGTCCATCCTGTTATGGGTCGCTTTGTGCGTCGGTCTGATGGCTGCGTTCAACGCACTGACCAGCAAGCAGGAAAACAAGCAGCAAATCGAATACTCTCAATTTATCCAACAGGTAAACAACGGTGAAGTGAGCAACGTCAAAATCGAAGGCTCCGCCATCATCGGCTATCTGATCAAAGGCGAACGTACCGATAAATCCACTTTCTTCACCAATGCGCCTTTAGACGATAATTTGGTCAAAACGCTTTTGGACAATAAAGTCCGCGTCAACGTTATCCCTGAAGAAAAACCGAGTATCTTTACCAGCCTGGTTTTCAGCCTGCTGCCGGTATTGCTGCTGATTGGCGCATGGTTCTACTTCATGCGCATGCAAAACGGCGGCGGTGGCAAGGGCGGCGCATTCTCTTTCGGTAAAAGCCGCGCCCGCCTGATGGACAAAGAAACCAATAAAGTTACCTTTGCCGATGTTGCCGGTTGTGATGAAGTAAAAGAAGAAGTACAAGAAATCGTCGATTATCTGAAATCCCCCAACCGCTATCAAAGCTTGGGCGGCCGCGTTCCGCACGGCATTTTGCTGGCAGGCAGCCCGGGTACCGGTAAAACTTTGCTGGCAAAAGCCATCGCAGGCGAAGCCGGTGTGCCTTTCTTCAGCATTTCAGGCTCCGACTTTGTTGAAATGTTCGTCGGCGTCGGTGCAAGCCGCGTGCGCGATATGTTTGAACAAGCGAAGAAAAACGCCCCTTGTATCATTTTCATTGACGAAATCGACGCTGTCGGCCGTCAACGCGGTGCCGGCTTGGGCGGCAGCAACGACGAACGCGAACAAACCTTGAACCAGCTTTTGGTCGAGATGGACGGTTTTGAAAGCAATCATACCGTTATCGTCATCGCCGCAACCAACCGTCCCGACGTACTGGATCCGGCATTGCAACGCCCAGGCCGCTTCGACCGTCAGGTTGTTGTTCCGCTGCCCGATATCCGCGGTCGCGAGCAAATCCTGAAAGTCCACGCGAAAAAAGTACCTTTGGACGAATCCGTAGATTTGACATCATTGGCACGCGGCACGCCGGGCTTCTCCGGTGCGGATCTGGCCAACTTGGTCAATGAAGCCGCCCTGTTTGCAGGCCGCCGCAACAAAATCAAAGTCGACCAAAGCGATTTTGAAGATGCCAAAGACAAAATCTATATGGGTCCCGAACGCCGCAGCATGGTAATGCACGAAGACGAAAAACGTGCGACCGCCTACCATGAAGCAGGTCATGCGATTGTTGCCGAAAGCCTGCCGTTTACCGATCCGGTTCACAAAGTGACCATCATGCCGCGCGGCCGTGCGCTCGGTTTGACTTGGCAGCTTCCCGAACGCGACCGTATCAGCATGTATAAAGACCAAATGCTGAGCCAATTGTCGATTCTGTTTGGCGGACGCATTGCCGAAGACATCTTCATCGGCCGTATTTCCACCGGCGCATCCAACGATTTCGAACGTGCCACCCAAATGGCGCGCGAGATGGTCACCCGTTACGGCATGAGCGATAAAATGGGCGTAATGGTTTATACGGAAAATGAAGACGAAGTATTCTTGGGACGCAGCATTACCCGTTCTCAAAACATTTCCGAAAAAACCCAACAAGAAATCGATGCAGAAATTCGCCGCATCTTGGATGAACAGTATCAAGTAGCTTACAAAATCCTTGATGAAAACCGCGATAAGATGGAAATTATGTGCAAAGCCTTGATGGATTGGGAAACCATAGACCGCGATCAAGTGCTGGAAATTATGGCAGGCAAGCAACCCAGCCCGCCTAAAGATTACAGTCACAATCTGCGTCAGGACAATCCGGAACAATCTGAAACCGAAGCGGCAACACAAGCTCCGGAAGCAGTCAGTCAGCATGAACCTGCTTCCACAGAAACCGCTCAAGAGCCAACTGATAAAGCCCAAGAGTTATCTGACAAACCGGAAGACCAAGCTTGATCGCACAAAAGAAAACGGCAGCCTACAAGCTGCCGTTTTTTTGTTTGCCTCACCCTATTTTAGGGCTGATATCAACAATTATAGTGGATTAACTTTAAACCAGTACGGCGTTGCCTTGCCGTAATATCTGTATTGTCTGCGGCTTCGTCGCCTTGTCCTGATTTATAGTGGATTAAAATAAAAATGAGACAAGGCGGCAACGCCCGCCGTGTA
>JVVZ01000396.1:0-9897 GCA_001062585.1 Neisseria meningitidis | reverse complement strand
GCTAGAGCAAATATAAACAATCTTTTCATTTTCTTTTTTCCTATGTTATTGCTTTAAAAATTATTGCTTCAAGTAAACAGTTTCAAATCCACTATATCTCCCCTGTTTGCCGGCCAACCAACGGACTTTCCCATACTATCCAGTGAGCCTTAAAATTTGGTGTCGTTGCCCCAGCAAAATATTTGGCGAACTTATCAGTTGCACGACACGCTAGTCTTGTATCGCGTATTTGTTGATTTCCGCCAATTTTTTCAGAGTGCTGCTACAAAGATAGGGGGAGATTATCTTATTGAAGTTACGTTTTCAGACGACCTCCTGAGACTAAACTCAATCCGCCACATCGATACACAAATATTTCAATTCCAAATATTCGTCCGCACCGTATTTGCTACCTTCGCGTCCCAGCCCGCTGCGTTTCACGCCGCCGAACGGTGCCGCTTCATTGCTGATTAAGCCGGTATTGATGCCGACCATGCCATATTCCAAGGCTTCGCCTACGCGCCATTGGCGGGCGGTGTCGGAGGTGAAGAGGTAGGCCGCCAAACCGTATTCCGTATCGTTGGCGGCCGCGATGACTTCGGCTTCGGTTGCAAAGCGGAACACGGGACACAAAGGCCCGAAAGTTTCTTCGCGCGCCACCGCCATTTGCGCCGTTACGCCGCTTAAGACGGTCGGTTCGAAAAACGTTCCGCCCAGCGCGCTGCGTTTGCCGCCGGTCAGGCAGACCGCGCCTTTGGAGAGCGCGTCGGCGATGTGCTGCTCGACTTTTTCCACCGCTTTTTCCTCAATCAGCGGCCCTTGGTTCACGCCTTCATCCAAGCCGTTGCCCAATTTGAGCGCGGCTACTTTTTCGCTTAATTTGCGGCAAAATTCGTCGTAAATGCCCGATTGAGCGTACACGCGGTTGGTGCAGACGCAGGTTTGACCGCTGTTACGGAACTTGCTCGCCAGCGCGCCTTCGACGGCTTTGTCCAAATCGGCATCGTCAAACACGATAAACGGCGCGTTGCCGCCCAGCTCCAAACTGAGTTTTTTAATGTCTGCCGCGCTGTCGGCAAAAATTTTCGCGCCGACTTCGGTCGAGCCGGTGAAGCTGATTTTGCGTACGGTCGGGTTCGTGGCAAATTCATGGCTGATTTCCGAAGCGCGACCACTGACGACGGGAAGCAAATCCTGCGGCACGCCCGCTTCGTAAGCCAGCAAGGCCAGCGCATACGCGCTCAGGGGCGTGAGCGACGCTGGCTTGACTATCATCGCGCAGCCCACCGCCAAAGCAGGCGCGGCCTTGCGCGCAATCATCGCGGACGGGAAGTTCCACGGCGTAATCGCAGCGGTAACGCCGACGGGCTGTTTCAACACGACCAGTTTTTGCGACGCTTTCACGCTTGTCAGCACATCGCCGTCAATCCGCCGCGCTTCTTCGGCAAACCAGCGCACAAACGAAGCCGCATAATCAATCTCGCCGCGTGCCTCGGTCAGGCTTTTGCCCTGTTCCATCGTCATGATGCGCGCCAGCTCTTCTTTGTTTTCCTTCATCAGAAAATACCAACGCCACAACACATCGGCGCGCTCCAACGCGGTTTTTGCCGCCCATAATTTTTGTGCAGCCTCCGCCTTTTGAATCAGCAACTTGAGGCTGTCTGAACGGGTTGTGCGGACAAACGCCAAAGTCTCGCCCGTTGCCGGATTATCGACTTTGATGCTGGCTGGAATCGGGAGAAAAGAAATATCAGGATGGTTTAACAATGATGCAAAAGAATTCATGCCTGCCCTCGTGTGTATAGATGATGGATGGAAGTCATTATTCTCTTCATAGGAGAAAAGCGCAAACTGCTTGAGCAGTTTGAGTCACATGAGAAAAAGAACCCAAAGCAGGTAGCTAAAAAGGTCGTCTGAAAATGCCTTATGGGCTTGGTTAGGACTTTTCGTTTGAATGGTAAGAAAGTGTTTTGACCGGCTGATAAGACATATTCAGGCAATTTTTATTTTTGAATTTCTTGTTTGCCTATATGGGTTATATAGAAATGGAATATTTTCATGTTAAACAATGGAATAAGTTTTTAAATCATTTTAACTATTGAATGCGGATATATCTGGCAAATGTTTGCATGCGCTTAAAAACTTGTTAAAATCTCAAAAAAAATATACAAATAATAATCAAAATCATTAAATATTATTCAATCTGTTTGCGGCAAAACCTTTCCGAGGTCGTCTGAAAACTTTCAGACGACGCTGTCTGACATTCCGCCACACAAGGAATCCGTTATGAAGCCAGTCAAAGTCAACACCCTTGCCGCCTGCATCACCGCCATCGGTTTCTCTCCCATCATTTATGCTGCCGATAATACGCCGACCGTCATTCTCGATCCTGTTACCGTCAAAGGCACACGCAATAAAGATGAAATCGGTAAAAGCCGAGTTTATACCCGCGAAATCGTCAACCTCTACAAAGGCAAGGAAGATGTCGAAACCTTCAAAGGCAACACCGTGTCCGACCTCTTCAGCGGCCTGCCCGGAGTCTACAGCGGCGAAGCGCGCAACAGCGGCGCGCTCGACCCCAATATCCGCGGCGTGCAGGGGCAGGGGCGCATCCCCGTTACCATCGACGGCACCGAGCAGGCGATTACCGTCTGGCGCGGCATGTTTGGCGCAAACAACCGCAACTATGTCGATCCCAATATCATCAGCAGCGTGTATGTGGAAAAAGGCCCGTCGTTCAACCGCGAAGTCAAAAGCGGTATCGGCGGTTCGGTGGCGCTGAAAACCCTCGAAGCCGACGACATCGTGCCCGAAGGTCAGAAATACGGCGTGGAAATCAAGGCGGAAACCAGCAACAATTCCATCAAGCCGCGTAAAGCCACCTATGCCGAAAACGTGGATTACCGCACTTTGGAACATCCTGAAAATGTAGTAGGCGGATACTGGCGGTTTTATGCCGACGATTCAGACAGATTAACCCCGCGTTTCGGCGGCAAGCATAAATTTTCGGAAGATAAGGCCTACCGCATCGCCGCCGCGACCAAACAGGATAATTTCGATGCCATACTCACCTATGCCTACCGCAACAAGGGCAATTACTTTTCAGGCAAAAAAGGCGCGCACCGTTACGGCTTCTACTCCACCGACAATGCCGAGAACCTCCGCAGGCTGGAACAAGAACAGGGGATAAAGGAACTCAGCCCCGATGTCCCCATTATCGGCCTTTTCTACACGCCGGGAGGCGAGGTAGCCAATACTTCGCTGGAAACCGAATCTTGGCTGGGTAAAACCACCTTCCGCCTGCCGAACAACCAAAGCATCAAACTCGGCCTGCGCCATACGCACTCCACCTTCGGCGAGGTTATGCCATCACGCATCCTCAGCGGCGGCGGTTTCCAAGGTGATAATGTCGATTCCCAAAACAAAATCGCCGAATGGCCGCAGGCGTGGGTCAAGCAGCGCGCCTACAATATCGACTATTCGTGGAAACCCGAAGGCAGCCGCTGGATTGATTTGAACGCCTCGCTATGGGCCACCCGCACCCGCTCCAAAACCAATTCCTCCGGCGGTGTCCCCGGCGATATCGCTTGGATGGATATCCCTTGGGGAGAGGCTTACGATAATTGGAGGAACGGCCTGCGCCGCAACAGGCCCGGCTTAGATGAAGGCCTGCCGAATACCGACGGCCGCTTCAATACCCGCCAGGCGCAGGCACTCTATGCCACCAACAACCGCAACGGCTTCAATTTCTCCAACCGCATGAAGCTGCGCGACAATCTTGAGCTGACCGTATTGGGCGACTTTCAGAACGAAAAACTGGCAACACGCAATGAATTTGCCGATTTATACGGCGACCATTTCAAAAAGGAAATCGGTGAAGATTCGCTCTATCCCAACCCATTTCTCGACGTTATCACCTATCCGCGCAACGGCAGGCGACGCGAATACAACCTCGGCTTCAATTTCCGCTTCGAGCCGCGCCCGTGGCTGACGCTGACCGCAGGCGCGCGCTATACCAACTTCTCCCTGCAAGACGACAGTGTCAAAAAATTCTTAGACAACGGCGGTGAATTGGAAGCTCACAGAGGGCTTCGATATACCGCCGATGTCGTGGCGACGAAAAAAGATTATGAGGCCTATCAAAAAGCCGATGCCTGCATCATGTCTCCTACATGCGAAGCGACACAAGACATGTTGGATGCATCTGCCAAAATCATTCCCGAAGGATCTAACGGTATGGGTATACCAGCGTATGCTAATCGAGCGCGTTTCGATTGGACCAAAGACCAATACGGCAGACTGAATATGGCCGACCATCCGGTATTGAACAATCCCAAAGTGCTGACCCGTGTCGAGAATCCCGCCTATAATCCGGCCGATCCCAATAGCCCGCGTTTTGTAAACAAATTCCAAGACCTTACGGCCGAAATTGCAAGTAACTACACTTATAAAAGCGCACTGACACCGGCGCAGAAGCAGCAGGCGCAAAAGCAGAAAGGCAGCGGCTGGGCGCCCGCCGCCTCGGTAACCTTCAATCTGACCGACTATGCCCGCGCCTACCTGCGCTATACCCAAACCTTGCGCTTTCCCAGCATTTTCGAGGGTACCGCAGGTGTTCCCATCAGCCCGAGGGTTAACACCACCTCGGTAAACCGCTATGGCTACCAATGGAAACCCGAACGCGGCAAAAATTTCGAGGTCGGCTATATCCACGACCTGACCGGAATGTTCCCGAAAATGCGCCAGGCCGATTTCCGCATCAACTATTTCCGCAACACCACCAAAAACATCATCGACCGCAACGACCAGCTTGAATTCGAACAATTCGACAAGCAGATACGCACCGGCGCGGAATTGTCCGCCCGCTTCGATACCGGCAAGGTATACGGCAGCCTCGGCGTCATCCGCACCATCCGCAACGACGTCTGCGACGAGGGTGCCGCATTTACCGACAACGCACAGTCCGAAGTATTGGCACATTATGTCCAAAGCAGCGGCAGCAAGCCATTGGTACGCGCACCGACCTGCTTCCCCGGCGGGGTAGAAATCAAAGGTTACCTGTCATCCATGATGCAGCCGCGCTGGTCGGTCGATGCCGAACTGGGCGCGCGTTTCCTGAAAAACAAACTGGATGTCGGCACCCGCTTCCACTGGCACAGCGACGTATACAAAAGCCGCAAAGATTCATGGGTCGGATTCCAGCAGGCGGTCAATAGCAACTACGGTATTAATACAAATTATATCGACGGCATAGAAAACATGCGCTGGTCGGCCACGGCCGTAGTCGATGCCTATCTGCGCTACCGCATCAACAAAAACATCAGCGCCGAGCTGGTGGGCACCAACCTGACCAACCGCTACTATATGGACCCGTTCAGCCGCTCCTTCATGCCCGCACCGGGTAGAACCATCAGGATAGGGATTACGGGCAAGTTCTAAAGTAATTTCAAATTAGGATTTCCCCGTATTTCGATATTGGGAAGAGGATATTCAGGGGCTTTGTCATCAAAGCAGAATACAGGTTTTAAGCATCCGAGGTCGTCTGAAAACGAATTTTCAGACGACCTCGAAGGTTTATGTTGTATAAGCTGTCCGCTAAGGAGCCGGTTTTGTAAGAGTGCTATTTTTATCCTGAATACACGTTATAATACGAACCTTGTTTTCAAACCGATTCGAGATTCCGTTTTCAGACGACCTTTAAGATAAAAGGTCGTCTGAAAACGTTTGTCCCGCCCATACGCATCCGCCGAACTATGATTCCATCCGATTTCATTGACGAGCTTCTGGCCAAAGTCGATATTGTCGATATTATCGACGAGCAGGTCCCGCTGAAGAAGGGCGGGGCGAACTATATGGCTTGTTGTCCGTTCCATAAGGAAAAGACGCCGTCGTTTTCGGTCAGTCCGACCAAGCAGTTTTATCATTGTTTCAGTTGTGGGGCGCATGGTTCGGCGATTGGTTTTGTGATGGAACATCAGGGGCTGTCGTTTCCGGAGGCGGTGCAGTTTCTTGCCGACCGTGTGGGCATGGCTGTGCCTAAAGTGCGCGGGCAGAACGACAATCCTGAAGTCCGTGCCGAACGTAAGAAAAAACAGCAGACGCTGGAGGAAACGACGGCTGCGGCGGCTGATTTTTATGCGCAACAGTTGAAATTCAATCCGGCAGCGAAGGCTTATTTGGACAAGCGCGGCTTGAGCGCGGAAGTCATCGCGCATTATGGTTTGGGCTACGCGCCCGACGGCTGGCAGCCTTTGGCGCAAGTGTTCCAACCGTACCCGAATACCGCTTTGGTGGATACGGGGATGGTGATTGACAATGAGGGGCGGCATTACGACCGCTTCCGTCATCGGATTATGTTTCCTATCCGCAATCCGCGCGGGCAGGTCATCGGTTTCGGCGGCAGGGTGTTGGACGACTCGAAGCCGAAATATTTGAATTCGCCCGATACGCCTTTGTTCGATAAAGGGAAAAATCTTTACGGGCTATATGAAGGTCGTGCTGCGGTCAAGGAAGCAGGTCGGATTTTGGTGGTCGAAGGTTATATGGACGTGGTCGCGCTAGCGCAGTTCGGCGTGGGCTACGGCGTGGCGGCTTTGGGCACGGCGACGACGGCGGAACACGTCAAAATCTTGATGCGTCAGGCGGACAGTATTTATTTCTGTTTCGACGGCGACAGCGCGGGGCGGAAGGCGGCTTGGCGCGCGCTGGAAAACGCGTTGCCGCAGCTGAAAGACGATAAATCGCTGCATTTTTTGTTCCTACCGGAAGAACACGACCCCGACAGCTACATCCGCGCCTACGGAAAAGCGCAATTTGAAGACGCGCTGTTGAATCAAAGCAAGCCTTTGTCGGAATATTTCTGGGAACATCTTTCAGACGACCTCAATCTTAATACGCAGGAAGGTAAGGCGGAATTGGTGAAAACCAGTTCGCCGCTTTTGGCGCAGATTACCGCGCCGGCATTGGCTTATTTGTTGAAACAACGGCTTAGCGAACTGGTCGGCATCGATCCCGACAATCTCGCCCAACTATTGGGGCAGGAAGCGCCGAAGCGGCACGTCAAACAAAAAAGCTACAAACTGCCTCCGATTTCCGTCAAACAACCTGTCATGTTGACGCTGGTACAACGGCAAATCCGCAGCCTCTTGATAAATCCGGATTGGGCTGCATATATAGACCTGCCCGATTATGTGGCGTTGGACGGCGATTTCGCCTGCCTTGCCAATCTCGCCGAAACCATTAAAAGCCATGCCGCCGTACCTGCTACCGCGCAGGTTTTAGAGTATATGCGCGGTTCTCCTTACGAAGAAACAGTGAACCAAATCTTCCAATCGACACTCTATTCTGAAGAAATGGAAGGCGGAGGCGAAGAAGACCGCGAGAACTTCCAAATCGGCATGAAGAAACTCCTTAACGAGTTAAAATACAAACAAATCGAAACCCTCAAGCAGAAAAGCCTGCAATCGGGTTTGAATGAAAATGAAAAAAAACTCTTGCTGTCGCTTTTGACCGCAAAGCAAAATTGAACGAACGGCAATCCCAGCCGAATCCAGCAACCTTCAGGCCGTCAGAAAAGCATTGTCCCAAGCTGCGAACATGATGATCCCGCAGAACACCCGTTCCAAAGAGCTTTCAGACGACCTCAGCGTTACAACCCGGCAGATTGAATTTAAATCGGTTGTAACTCTGTTCCGCCTTCAGGTGCATCATGCAAACCGTCGGCACACCATCAGATCAAGAAAGTAATCCATGTCTAAAGACCAAAATCACGAAGACTATCAAGAACAGGACGACAACCGTCCGCTGACCCTCGAAGAGCAGCGCGCCCGCCTGCGCCAGCTCATCATCATGGGTAAGGAACGCGGCTACATCACTTATTCCGAAATCAACGACGCCTTGCCTGACGATATGTCCGATGCGGATCAAATCGACAACATCGTCAGCATGATTTCCGGCTTGGGCATCCAAGTGACCGAGCAGGCGCCTGATGCGGAAGACATTTTGTTGAGCGACAACGCCGCCGCCGTAACCGACGACGATGCCGTTGCCGAAGCCGAAGCCGCCTTGTCCAGCGCGGACTCCGAATTCGGCAGAACCACCGACCCCGTGCGTATGTATATGCGCGAAATGGGGCAGGTTGACCTGCTGACCCGCGAAGACGAAATCATCATCGCCAAAAAAATCGAAAACGCCCTGAAAAACATGGTGCAGGCGATTTCCGCCTGTCCGGGCTCCATTGCCGAAATCCTCGAGTTGATCGAGCAAATCCGCAAGGATGAAATCCGCGTGGACGAAGTGGTCGAAGCCATCATCGACCCGAACGAAGTGTTGCTCAACGAATTGGGCTTGGGACACTTGGAAAGCGCGTCAAACGACGACGATTCCGGCAGCAGTGAAGAAGATGAAGCGGATGAAGACGACGATGACGACGATTCCGGCAGCGACTCCGAAGCCATGTCTGCCGCCCATCTTGCCGAATTGAAGCAAAAAGTGCTGGAACACTTCGCCTTCATCGAAAGCGAATACGGCAAGATGATCAAAAAGCTGGAAAAACACGACAGCCGCCACCCCGATTATCTGGCACACCGCGACGCCATCGCCAACAAGCTCTTGGAGGTCCGCTTCGCCACCCGCCAAATCGAAAGCCTCAGCGGCAACCTGCGCAGCCGTGTCGAAAACATCCGCAAACTCGAACGCGAAATCCGCGACATCTGCCTTGACCGCGTCCATATGGAACGCGACTACTTCATCCAAAACTTCCTACCCGAAATCACCAACCTGAAATGGGTGGAAGAAGAAGTCGCCAAAGGCAGGGTCTGGAGCGACGCGCTCGACCGCTTCCGCCACGCCATCCTCGAAAAACAAACCGAGTTGGCAAACATGGAAAAAGAAACCCGCATTTCCATCGAAGAGCTGAAAGACATCAACAAAAACATGGTGTCGAGCGAAAAAGAAACCGCAGCCGCCAAGCAGGAAATGATTCAGGCAAACTTGCGCCTGGTGATTTCCATCGCCAAAAAATACACCAACCGCGGTTTGCAGTTCCTTGATTTGATTCAAGAAGGCAACATCGGCTTGATGAAGGCGGTCGACAAGTTCGAATACCGCCGCGGCTACAAATTCTCCACCTACGCGACATGGTGGATCCGCCAAGCGATTACCCGCTCGATTGCCGACCAGGCGCGCACCATCCGTATTCCGGTGCACATGATTGAAACCATCAACAAGATGAACCGCATCTCCCGCCAGTATCTGCAAGAAACCGGCGAAGAGCCCGATTCCGCCAAACTTGCCGAGTTGATGGAAATGCCGGAAGACAAAATCCGCAAAATCATGAAAATCGCCAAAGAGCCGATTTCGATGGAAACCCCGATCGGTGACGACGACGATTCGCACTTGGGCGACTTCATCGAGGACGCCAACAACGTTGCCCCTGCAGACGCCGCGATGTATACAAGCCTGCACGAAGTCACCAAAGAAATCCTCGAAAGCCTGACCCCGCGCGAAGCCAAAGTCCTGCGTATGCGTTTCGGTATCGACATGAATACCGACCACACGCTCGAAGAAGTCGGCAAACAGTTTGACGTAACCCGCGAACGTATCCGTCAAATCGAAGCCAAAGCCCTGCGCAAACTACGCCATCCGACCCGCAGTGACCGCCTCAGAAGCTTCCTTGACAGCGAAGACAGCAAACTGTAAAACAGCAAACCGCAGGTTTATCCCTGCGGTTTTTTATGGGTAAGAGGTCGTCTGAAACAGAAGTTGTACATTTTCAGACGGCCTGTTTTGCATTCATTACATTATGGTCGGTTGAAACCCGTAGCGTGGGCTTTGCCCGCGGAGAATAGAGAAAATTTCAGCAGCTTTTTTATAGTGGATTAACTTTAAACCAGTACGGCGTTGCCTCGCCTTGCCGTA